>JAPYTY010000249.1:795-4036 GCA_029942065.1 Acidobacteriota bacterium
CACCAGCAATGACGTCTCGAGACTGGAGGACGGACAGGCCCAGTACTCGGCGTTTCTTTATCCTGAGGGAACCTTCGTCGACGACATTGTCGTTTACCGCCTCAACTCCGAGCACATTTTCATCTGTGTCAATGCGGCCAACCGAGACAAAGACCTGCAGTGGGTTTGTGGACATCAGGAAGGGGAGGTGGAAATTCTGGATCGCGGAGACGCCTACGCCCAGCTGGCGATTCAGGGCCCCAAGGCCGAAGCGGTGCTCCAGCAGCTAACCCCGGTCGATCTCTCCGCCATTCGATACTATCGGTTCAGCCGCGGAAAAGTGGAGGGCGTGGAAAGCCTCATCTCCAGAACGGGTTACACGGGAGAAGATGGTTTTGAAATCTATTTCCCCCCGGATGCAGCACCCGAAATCTGGGACACCCTCCTCCAGGTGGGTGCGCCCTTCGAGATCACACCGGCAGGCCTGGCCGCCCGCAACACCCTGCGACTGGAAATGGCCTACTCCCTTTACGGACATGAGATCGATCAGACCACCACACCCTGGGAAGCGAATCTGGCCTGGATCGTCAAACTGGACAAGGATGATTTCATAGGAAAGGAGGCCCTCGAGAGGCTCAAAAAGGTGGGACCCGATCGCAAACTGGTGGGCTTTGAGATGATTGATCGAGGAATCGCCCGCGATCACTATCCCGTCTGGATCGAGGGAAAACAGGCTTCGGAGGTGACCAGCGGCAGTCCCGCTCCTTCCCTTGGGAAACACGTGGGGTTGGCCTATCTGCCCATCGGATACGCAGAAATCGACCAGCTTCTGGAAGTGGAGGTGCGGGGCAAGCGCATCCAGGCCAAGGTGGTCTCAACTCCCTTTTACAAGAAATAAGACGGGCCTGACCCAACTTCGGTTCTTTTTCAGACGGGGGTTGATTACCTCGGGAAGTTGAGATAAAAACACTTACGGCTTGGGTCGGCTTGTTTGAGGTCACAGCAGCTGAGGAAGGAATAATGAACATACCCAAAAAGCTTCTGTATTCGAAAGAACATGAGTGGTTGTCCAGAGAGAATGACATTGTCACCATCGGAATCACCGACTTTGCCCAGCATGAACTGGGCGATGTGGTTTTCGTTGAGCTTCCCGAGATCGGCCGGTCCCTATCGGCCGAGGATACCTTTGGCTCTCTCGAGTCGGTCAAGGCGGTATCGGAGGCCTTCACCCCGGTCGCCGGTGCGGTGACTGAAGTGAATGAAGCTCTGCTCGACGCTCCGGACAAGATCAACGAAGATCCCTACGGGGAAGGATGGATAATCCGTCTCCGCTTGCAGGATCCCTCTCAACTGGATGGCCTGATGTCCCCGGATCAGTATTCGAAGTACACTCAGGAGGAGTCAAGCCCGGATCAGGCATAGGTCGTCGTCCCTACAGCAGATAATTTATGCGAGATAGGGCCAGGGAATAGCACATGCGTTACATCTCGATCACACCAGAGGAAAAAAAGCGCATGCTGGAAGTGATCGGTGTCGATCAGGTGGAGGCGTTGTTTGATACGATCCCTGAAAGTGTCCGCCTGACCCAACCGCTTGAGATTCCGGAAGCCGCTTCTGAAACGGAAGTACTCGACTACTTCAGATCCCTGGGCGAGAAGAATTTCTCCACCGACCGGTGGGATTCTTTTCTGGGAGCCGGGGCCTACAATCACTTCATCCCCACCCTGATCGATTCGGTCATCTCCCGAGCCGAATTTTACACCTGCTACACTCCCTACCAGCCGGAGCTCAGCCAGGGCACGCTCCAGGCCATTTTTGAATTTCAAACCCTGATCTGTCAGCTCACCGCCATGGAGGTGGCCAACGCCAGTCTTTATGACGGAGCCAGTGCGCTGGCTGAGGCCGTCCTGATGGCGCTTCGGCTGACCAAGCGCCCGAAAATCCTGGTGCCGCAATCCCTGCATCCCAACTACCGGAAGGTGGTGGGGACCTATCTGGCCAACCTGGATGTACAGCTGGCAGACATACCTGTCGTCGAAACGGGTGGGATGGACCTGGACCATCTGAAACAATCCCTGAATGACGACTGCGCCGCGGTCGTGGTTCAGTCTCCCAATTTTTTCGGTGTCATCGAGGACATCCGGGAAATCACCCGGCTATCTCAGGAGACCGGTTCCTTATCCATCGTGGTAGTGAGCGAAGCCCTCTCGCTGGGACTTCTCAAACCACCGGGCGAACTGGGAGCCGACATGGTGGTGGGTGAAGGTCAGTCCCTGGGAATTCCCCTTGGGTTCGGGGGACCAAATCTTGGTTTTTTCGCCACCCAGGATCGATACAAGCGACAAATGCCGGGTCGCCTGGCAGGTCAGACCGTGGACAGCCAGGGCCGTCGAGGCTTCGTCCTGACTCTGGCCACCCGGGAACAGCATATTCGCCGGGAAACAGCCACCTCGAATATCTGTACCAACCAGGGCCTTTGTGCGCTGATCTGTGCCGTCTTTTTATCGGCACTGGGAAAACAGGGCCTTCGCGAGCTGGCCGAACAAAACCTGAAAAAGGCTTTTTACCTGCGAAAATTGCTGGGGAGTTCGCTGGAGTTTTCGGGCAAAACCTTCAATGAAATGGTCGTCCGGTGTGATGCAGATCCTGTCGAGATCCAACGCCGATTGCTCGATGACGGTATTGTCGGCGGGCTTCCCCTGGGACGATATTTTCCTGATCGTGCCGACCAGATGCTGGTTTGTGTCACGGAACAGAACCGTCGGGAAAAGATCCAGCGCCTGGCGGAAATTCTGACTGGTGTCGAGGGCGCTTCATGAAACGAACGTTCAAATCCTTCCAGCTGGAAGAGCCTCTTATCTTCGAGAAATCCTCTCCCGGCAAGTCCGCCTACTCTCTGCCTCCGCTGGATGTGGAAGACACCCCGGTCGGGGAGATTCTGGACCCAGAGCATCTCAGAGATGAAATCAGCGGGTTTCCGGAAGTCAGCGAAGTCGAGCTGATCAGTCACTACACACGAATGTCCACCTGGAACTACCATGTAGACTTGGGAATGTATCCTCTGGGTTCCTGTACCATGAAATACAATCCCAAACTCAACGAGCGAGTCTCCCGGATTCCCGGCATTGGCCTGACCCATCCGCTTCAGGAGGACGAACAGTGTCAGGGAAATCTGGAGATCCTCTTTCAACTCCAGGAATATCTTAAGCAACTCACCGGAATGGATGACGTGTCCCTGCAGCCCGCCGGAGGAGCTCAAGGG
>JAPYTY010000250.1 GCA_029942065.1 Acidobacteriota bacterium
TCCAGCGTTCTGAACACCTATCATAATCTCCATTTTTATCTTGACTTAATGAGCCGGATTAGGCAGAGTATCGCGCTCGATTCGCTGTTGAAATTGGAGGCGGAATTTGGAGAACGATACGCCGAATCCACTGAAGAATCTATGGTATACTGAGTCCTTCTTGTACAAAATTCAGATTACAAGTCAGCTCGAATTATGCATAATACGGGCTAAGGTTCGCTTGTAAAAAATAGTTATGATTCCTTTCATTCTGGCGCAGCAAAATCCTCCACCTCAAGGGGGGTTGGTCCAGTTATTTTTCCCCTTCATTCTCGTGGTGGGGATCTTCTATCTTTTGATCATTCGTCCCATGCGAACCCGTCAGAAAAATCTTGAGTCTTTGATCGGCGGTTTGAAAAACGGTGACAAGGTCATTACCACTGGGGGAATCTACGGAACCATCTCGGGGGTCAGAGACAATACTTTTGTGCTCAAGGTGGCCGACCAGGTCAAGATGGAGATCGCCAAAAACGCCGTTGCCTCCTTGCAGGCCTTGCCCGAGGGAGGCGATTCCTAGTCGAGATGATGCATTTCCCCGGCCTTAAACCATCATGAAACGGAATTTAACCTATCGGCTTCTCTTTATTTTACTGGTGTTCGTGGGCAGTATCGTCCTGTCCTACCCACCCTCCGAGAAGATCAATCTGGGTCTGGATCTCAAGGGGGGAATTCATCTGGTCTTACAAGTCAAAACCGAAGACGCTTTCGAAGTCGAGACAAGTCAGAGACGGGAGATGATCGAGGCTGATTTCAAAGAGGAAAACCTGGTCTTTACCCGAACGCAAGTCACGGAGGACTTCGGGATTGAAATCATCGGAGCACTTCAGGATCAGGAGCGGCAACTGGAGATTTATCTGGACCAGTTTTCTCCCGCCTGGACCTATCGGCCCCGCTACCGGGAAGGTGAGGTCGACATGGTGATGGTCATGAGTTCCGCCGAGCGAAAGGCTTTGGCCGATCGCACGGTTCGGGATGCCAGGGAGACCATCCAGAAGCGTGTGGATCAGTATGGAGTGGCCGAGCCCACCATTCAAATTTATGGAAGCGGGTCCATCCAGGATCAAATAATAGTGGAGTTGCCGGGAGTGGAGGACTTTGATCGGGTGCTGAATCTGATCAAGAGTACGGCCATGCTTGAACTCAAGCTGGTTCATCCGACCGATGGCGGACCTTTTGCCACCCGCGAGGCTGTATTACAGGCATTTGACAATCGTCTCCCGGCGGACTACGAGATCATCACCTATCCGAACTCTCCCGAAACCGGGGGGGGGAGTACCTATATGGTGGTCCGTAAAGCTCCATCCCTGACCGGCCAGAATCTTAAAACCGCCAACCGGGCACAGGACGACTTTTCGGGACGTTCGGAGGTTGCCTTCTTCCTGGATTCAGAGGGCGTCAATTTGTTTACCCGCACCACGGAACAGAACGTTGGCAATCGCCTGGCCGTGGTCCTGGATGATCAGATTTACTCAGCGCCTAGAATTGATGAGCGAATTGCTTCCGAATCGGCGCGCATCACGGGGAATTTTTCTCCGGAGGAGGCCGAAGATCTGGCCCTGGTGCTGCGTTCCGGAGCTCTCCCCGCATCCATTCAGATCCTGGAAAACCGGATCATCGGACCTTCGCTTGGTTTGGACTCCATCCGAAGAGGGGTGGTGGCATCCCTGGTGGGTATGATGCTGGTCGTTCTGGGAATGCTGGTGGTTTACAAAGCATCCGGGATCAACGCTATCGTTTGTCTGGTCCTGAACCTGCTTATTTTAATGGCAGTCCTGTCAGGTGCTCATGCCACATTGACCCTTCCGGGGATCGCGGGCGTTATTTTGACCATTGGAATGGCGGTGGACGCCAATATCCTCATCTTCGAAAGGGTCAAAGAGGAATTGCGTTTGGGGAAAAAAATACGAAGTGCGGTAGATGCCGGATTTGACCGGGTCTTCACCACCATTCTCGATACCAACATCACGACCTTGATCGGAGCCGCAGTCCTCTATCAGATCGGAACCGGGCCTGTACGGGGTTTTGCCGTGACTCTGGGCGTCGGTCTGGTGGCCAACATTTTTTCGGCTGTTTTTGTCTCCCGAACACTTTTTTCGCTAGTTTTGCAGAAAATGGAAGTGGAAACACTTTCAATCTAGGGAACCCCAAAGGCCCTCTTGGTGACTAAAGAGGGTGCATTGGGTAACGAATATGGACATTGTTAAGGATCCCAAGATCGACTGGCTGGGGTTGAAGTGGGTTTTTTTCGGGATCTCCCTGGTCCTGATGCTGACCGGTGCTGTCGCCCTCCTGATCAGGGGGCTCAATTTAGGAGTGGATTTTACCGGGGGAACCCTGGTTTATGTGAAATTCAAGGAAGAACCCGACCTGGATCGCATCCGCCTGACTCTGGGTGATGCCGGTTTGAGGGCGGAAGAAGTGGTGCGATTTGACGAAATTTCCCAGAACGAGGTTCAGATCCGGATCGCCGGCGGGACAGCCGAAGAAACTCTGGATATGACCCTTGGAAGTAATCAGGTCTTTGAGGCGTTACGTCCGGAATATGATTTGGAGTATCTCGAGACGGGGAAGCTCGATCTCAACAACGTCCCCAGGAGCGAGCTTTCGGCCCGGTTGCAGGAATTGGATCCTGTAGCTCTCGGGGAGGGAACGCCAGTCGCCGAGTTCGTCGCCCACTACGACGAAATCAGTGAGAAAATCATCAATTATCGAACGGAGCAAAGCGGGATCATTCATCGGTTTTCCGAACTGGATCAGCTGGACCTTGCCGCGGGCGTTGTGACAGTTCTCAACGAGGAGGCCTATCCCGGGAATTTCACCATACTCAGTGTTGAAAGCGTGGGACCCAAAGTCGGTGAGGAGTTGAGCAATCGGGCGCGCACGGCCGTCATTCTTTCTCTGGGATTCATGTTGGCTTATATCGCCTTTCGCTTCTGGCCTATTTATGGGTTGGCCGCACTGGCGGCTCTTTTCCATGATGTGTTTATTACGCTGGGTGCCTTTGCCGTGACTCAGCGCGAGATCTCCCTGACGGTTGTGGCGGCGCTGTTGACCCTGGTCGGATATTCCATCAACGACACCATCGTGGTTTTTGACCGAGTGCGAGAAAATTTGAGATTGATGCGCCGAGATGATCTGGCCACGGTAATCAACACCAGTATTAACCAGACCTTGAATCGAACGATCATGACCTCCGGGATGACCTTTCTGGCGGTCTTTGCGCTGTACCTTTTTGGTGGACAGGTTCTCAGGGGATTTTCGTTTGCCCTGGTGATCGGAATAATTGTGGGAACCTTTTCATCGGTTGCGATTGCGAGTCCTATCGTTCTTTGGTGGCAAACCCTCATGGAGAAGAGAAAAAGGCGTCCCTGAGCACGGACTAAGAAATGGTTCTCAAAGCGTGAATCTCGTAACTTGATATGGTTGACTATGTTACGGCGAGTGATAGAAGAAGATTTATCTTGACTCGACTCAATGCCAGTAGTAATATTGCCCATCGCGGGAAAGCAGTTTATCAATCTGCTCCTGCAAAGTCAGGATAAAGGAAGGGAACACAATGTTTGAAAACCTGATTGAATCTACAGACGCTCGTAGTAGTCGGAATAAGACGACGATGCTTGTTTCCTTCGTCGTCCACGCGATCATAATTTTAACCATGATCGTGATTCCTCTTTATTATTACGATGCCTTGCCGGACCAGGAATTGCTGACATTTCTTGCCGCACCACCACCACCACCACCACCACCACCACCGCCGCCGCCGCCTGTTGCGCCGCCTCCACCGGTCCAGAAGGTACAGGTGGTGAAGTTGGATGCTTCACAGTTTGTGGCGCCCAAGGAAATCCCCAAGGAAATTCCTCCGCCCATGGATGATATTCCCGAGATTTCCAGTGTGGTCCAGACCGGAGGCGGAGGTATTCTGGGTGGAGTACCCGGAGGAGTTGTGGGTAACGTGCTCTCGGGGATTTCCAGTGCTGCCCC
>JAPYTY010000251.1 GCA_029942065.1 Acidobacteriota bacterium
AATCGAACCTGATCGTTTCCTTTTCCTGTGGCCCCATGGGCAACCGCTTCCGCACCCCAATCCCAGGCCACCTGGACCTGCTCCCGGGCAATGACAGGGCGCGCCAGTGAGGTCCCCATCAAATACTCTCCCTCGTAAAGCGCATGCGACTGCATGGCTGGGAAAACAAAGTCCCGGACGAAAACTTCGCGCAGGTCGGAGATCACCACCGTTTCCGCACCCGTTTGATAGGCCTTTTTCTCCGCCGCCTCCAGATCCTCGCCCTGTCCAACATCGGCCACGAAAGCCAGAATCGAGCACTGGTACTTCTCCTTCAACCAGTGCATCATGACCGAAGTATCCAGGCCTCCCGAGTACGCTAAAACGATTTTCTTCACTGTGTCTGAACCCCTTTCCACATATCCTTTCTCACCTTGCGGGCATCATGCCCTTCCGCTACCACCACCAGAAGAGTGTCTTCCCCCGCCACCGTTCCCAGGATTCCCGGAAGCCCCAAAGAATCAACCCGGTAAGCCACGGGTGCCGCCATTCCTGCCTCGGTGTGCACCACCAACAGATTGGCGCTCACCTCGCAGCCGGTGATGTGAAGACCCGCCCAGTCGTCCAGAACCGCATATTTATATTCGCCCACTTCAGTGGCGGTTTTGACCACATTGAGCTCCTTGAGATCACGGGACAAGGTCGCCTGCGTTACCTCAAAGCCGTGTTTTTCTAGGCTTTTACGCAAACCCTCCTGACTGCCGATCTTTACCTCGCTGACTAAATCAAGAATGGCCTGGTGGCGTTTCCCTTTTGTACTATACATGAAATATGTATATTTATACATTTTAGACCTGAAGTCAAGCGAGCACGACCGATCAGGCGATGCGTCGGAATGTTTGATAAAGAGTGTCTCGTTGGACGGGGATGAACCCCGCCCGCTCGATGACGCGAATCAGATCCGTGCGAGTGGCAGTGCGATGGGCGCCGGCCGTGCTCATGACATTCTCTTCAATCATGATGCTGCCAACGTCGTTGGCGCCAAAATACAGGGCAATCTGAGCCACCTTCAGGCCTTGTGTCAGCCAGGAAACCTGGACATTGCGGATGTTGTCCAGATAAAGGCGGCTGACGGCCAGAAGCATCAGGTATTCGACGGGACTGACCTGCTCTGTGATGGAATCCTGCATGGGCGTCCCATCAAGCTGAACATTCCAGGGGATAAATGCCACGAATCCGCCCGTTTCATCCTGCAGCTGCCGAAGTCGATCCAGGTGGTCGATTCGCTCCTCCACCGTCTCTCCTCCCCCGATCATCATGGTGGCTGTTGTCAAAAGGCCTTCCTGATGGGCGATCCGCATCACCTTCAGCCACTCCTTGGCGGTACACTTCCCGGGACTGATTTTTTTGCGCATTCGTTGGCTGAGAATTTCCGCGCCGCCTCCCGGAATGGAGACCAAACCGGCGGCCTTCAGTCGCTGAATGGCTTCCCTGAGCGTGATCTTGCTCAAGCGGGCCAGAACCACGATTTCAGGAGGTGAAAAACAGTGCAGGTGAATGGAATAGCGCTCCCGGATCGAGCTCAATAGGTTTTCGTAATAGTCGATCTTCAGATCCGGATGCATCCCTCCCTGCATGAGGATTCCAGTCCCGCCAAGTGCGATAGTTTCTTCAATTTTCTTGAAAATGGAGTCAAGGCCGAGGACATATCCCCCATCTGCTCCCGGCTTGCGGTAAAAATTACAGAAAGTACAGCGTGCAACACAAACGTTGGTATAGCTGATATTTCGGTCGATCAGGAAGGAGACCACATTGTCCGGACAGTTTTTCTGACGAACATAGTCGGCCGCCCCACCTATCTGTGGTAGCTCCCCGGATCGCAGCAAAGCCAATCCCTCCTCCCGATCGATCCGCTGATCAGCGTAGATCTTGTCCAGAACTGTCGCGACTGACTTCATCGGCCTTATTGTAAGAATTTCCGGCCTGAGAGTACAAGAGTCTGAAGCCAGGAGAAGCGCGCTCCGCACGCGGAGAAACTCCTCGCTACCGCTCGGAGTGGAGAAACGCGTCGCTCACGCTCCGCGTGGGGAAAACGGAACACCCAGATTCCAGCCTCGGATTTTGAATTCTGTGTTTCGGATTTGGGATTTTTAATTTCGGATTTTCTGTTAGTTGGCAGCTGGTCAGCCGGTCAGCTAATCCACGGCCACCCCCGCTTCTTCCAATTCGAGCAGCTTTTCTTTGGTGGGCAATCCACCTCGAAAGCCCACCAGTGATCCATCATGCCCGATCACGCGGTGACAGGGCACAACGATGGGCACCGGGTTCTTCCCCACGGCTGAGCCCACTGCCTGGCCGGCACGGGGATTACCAATCGCTTTAGCCACCTCCCCATAACTGACCGTGGTGCCGTAAGGAATTTCAAGCAGTTGCCGCCAGACTCGGATCTGAAAGGGCGTCCCCCTTAAATCCAGAGGCAAATCAAAGGTTACTTTCCGGCCCTGGAAATAGAGGAGCAGTTGTTCCAACGCCTCAGGCAGAGCCCCTTCTTCGCCCTCCGGCGGTGCCATGGAGAAATAGCGATCGAACCAAAGGGCACGATCGCTCACCGGTTCACCGGGGAAACAGATCCGGCAAATTCCACTGGAGCTGGCCGCTACCAATAATTCCCCGACAGGAGTGTCCAGTTCTTGATAACAAACTCTCATCACGCTCCTCCCCTCCAAAACTGTTTGTCAGATATGGAAAGTATCTTGGTCGATACTGCCATGGATATTACACTGATTGCCTTGTTCGCTGTAGGGCTGATTGTCGCCAATTTCACGATTTTTCTGGTCGCGAAAAACAGGATGCATCAACAATTTGAGGCTCTGGCCAATGATGCCCTGCTCCGAAATAATCAAAACTTCGTGGAGTTGGCCACCACAACCCTCGAAAAATTTCAGGTCGAAGCCAAGGGGGATCTGGCACTAAAACACCAGGCGATTCAGGAACTCGTAAATCCACTACAGAAAGAGCTCGAAAAGCACGAAAAACAGGTGGCCCAGCTGGAAAGCAAGCGGGAACAGGCCTACGGAGGATTGCGCCAATACCTGGAAGATGTCGCCCAGACCCAGGGCCAACTGCGCCAGGAAACCGGCAATCTCACCAAGGCCCTGCGAGCCTCTCACGTTCGCGGCAAGTGGGGCGAAATGAGCCTGAAACGAGTTATCGAGCTTGCGGGATTGGTGGAACATTGTGACTTCACGACTCAAACATCGATCGCGGGAGAGGATTCCCGACTGAGACCCGACCTTATCGTCCACCTTCCCGGCCGGCGCAAAATTGTAATTGATGCCAAAACCCCGCTGGATTCTTACCTGCAAGCCATAGAGACCGAAGATGACGAGACAAAAAACCGCCTGTTGACCGAGCACTCCCGCCAGCTGGAACGTCATATCTCCCAGCTGGCCAGCAAAGCCTACTGGGATGAACTGGAGGAGAGCCCCGAGTTCGTGCTGCTCTACATCCCCCTGGAAAGCCTCTTCAGTACAGCCTTGCGCCACAACCCTGGATTGATGGAAAAGGGCATCCAGAAAAAGGTGATCCTGGCCACTCCCACCACTTTGATTGCCTTGCTCAAGGCAGTCGATTACGGCTGGCGCCAGGAAAAAATGGCCGAAAACACGGAGCAGATCGCGGCCATGGGCAAGGACCTGTACGACCGGCTCTTCAAACTGGCCGACCACTTCGCCCGGCTGGGCACCACCCTGGACCGGGCCGTTCAGGCCTACAACGACACCGTCGGTTCCTTTGAGCGCCGCGTTGTGGTTCAGGCAAAACGCTTCAAGGAACTGGGGGTTCCAGCCAAAGAGGAAATTTCCGAGGTGCGCTGGATTGATCGCACGGCTCGCCGACTGGAGCGCCGAGACCTCCCGGAACAGGCCGAAAAGAAAGAACTAACGGCATAGTCGTGCGTTCGTGCAATCGTGCTTTCCTGCATTCGGCCGAATTCTGTACAACCTTGCTGGGGGCGCACTCAGTGCGGCCCTACAC
>JAPYTY010000252.1 GCA_029942065.1 Acidobacteriota bacterium
AGAGAATTCTTTAATCAGCAAGGACCCTCCCAAGGGCACTCAGCCGTGCGCCCACAAGGAACACTTTAATTTTGGCGTATACAGGGCGCACCCGGTGCGGCCCGGCTCAATGCTTCCGGATTACCTGGGAATTGAAAAAGCGCGTAAACCTGCGCCCCTACAACAGGTTGCAAGATCGTGCCGAATTGGAACGTGAAAACTGGAACCTGGAACGTGGAACGCGCTGGTCTTCGATCAGCGCCCACCCAACTCCTACTTCAAATGTTCGTTCAGGAACTGGAGGGTTCGAGGCCAGGCACTGGCGGTGGCGGCTGAGTTGGCCTCGCGTTTTTCCTGGCCGGCCATGAAAGCGTGGCCGGCGCCGGGGTAGATTTCGTACTGGTAGGCCTTTCCCAGGCGCTTCATTTCCACATCCGCCGGTTCAATCGATGCATTGACCCGGGCGTCATCCCCGCCGTAAAGACCGAGGACCGGGGCGTTGATTCGGGCCAGAACCTGGGCCGAAGGAGAATTTCCGTAGTAGACTACCGCGGCGCCAAGATCAGGGCGCTGTCCGGCGTAGGCAAACGAGGTGGTCCCGCCCCAGCAAAACCCCACCACAGCAAAGCGCGGCCGGGCCTCCGGAAGTGCCATGGCGTAGTCGGCCACAGCGCTCACCCGTTCCATCACCTGTTCCTGGGTCAGGCTGTACACCAGCTTGGCCGCCTCGTCGGCCTCCAGAGACTCGGTCCCACTCCCCCCTGGTCCCTGGCCGCTGTCCATATCGGGTGCGATGGCCAGAAACCCGTCAGCGGCCAGTTGATCGGCTAAGGCCTGAACCCAGAGATTCCAGCCGCCCCCTGCCGTGAATGGCAACCACCATGGGGGCGGGTCCGCTTCGGTCCGGGTAGACCACCAGGGCCGTGAGGGTTGCTCCCAACTCGGTTTTGATCCCAACCACTTCACGGCGGCGGGTGGAGTCCTCCAGTCGCTGGGATGCCTCCATATTGCCGGCTGGAAGAGTTTGGCCATAAATAGTGAGGTTGGCAACTGGAAGACCCATCAGGCCCACCAGAAGGGACTTGATGAAAATCCGGGAAAAGTTTTGAAACATTTTTTACTTTCTGAAAAATTCGTAGCGGTCGCAAAATTTTCGGGTGCTTCACCCAAACCCCCGACAGCACAAAAGCACGATTGCACGATCAGGGCAGCGCCACGGCCAGAATTTCCTCGTGCATGGCGGCGCCGCCCACCGCGAAGACGATGAACTGTTTCCCGTCTGCCATGTAGGTGATCGGTGATCCCGTCACATTGGCGGGAAGATCCATGGCCCAGATGAGCTCTCCGGTGGCCTTGTCAAAAACGTCCAGAGTGGGCTCGAATCTGGAGACCTCGTCCTTTTGCTCGGGTGTCAGTTCTCTTCCACTGCTGAGGGCTCCCAGATAGGGGAAGAATCGGCCCCGTTGTCCCACCACCAGGAGCGTTTTGGTGACCACCAGCGTCCCGTGCAGAGGCCAACCCAGGCGGGGTAAATCCAGGTCGCTCAGGGCCGGGTGGTTAACCGGTCCATCGCCGAGTGGAGACATCCACTGGATCTCTCCGGTATTCATGTTGACGGCCGTGATGCGTCCGTAGGGTGGTTTGAACAGCGGCAGTCCCTGGGGGCCCTGGATACGAGCTCCTCCTGCCTGATATCGGAAGTTGGAGACGGCCGGGTCCGGGGCCACCAACCGGTTGGATGAGGGGGTTGTGTTGGAGGGAATATAGAGAAGGTTGGTTTCAGGGTCAAAGGCGGCTCCATTCCAGTTGGCCCCTCCTCCCGCACTGGGCAAAATGACAAAGGGATCCACCGTGGGCGGCATGAAGATCGGGCCGTGGTTGAAGTCCTCCAGGATCTCCAGCGCTTCCTGGCGCAGTGCCGGGGTGAAATCGATGAGATCATCCTCCGTGATGCCCTGGCGGTCAAACGGAGGTGGACGGGTCGGAAAGGGCTGGGTAGAGGACGTCTTTTCTCCGGGTACCGTTGACTGGAGGACCGGACGTTCTTCGATGGGCCAGACCGGTTCACCCGTGATCCGGTCAAACACAAAGGTGAAACCGTGTTTGGTCACCTGGGCCACGGCCTTGATGGCCCGCCCGTCCACTTCTATGTCGATCAGGTTGGGGGCGGCCGGAAGATCCCAGTCCCACAGGCCGTGGTGAATAATCTGAAAATGCCAGACCCTCTCGCCCGTTTTAGCATCCAGGCAGACCAGGCTCTCGGCAAAAAGATTGTCTCCGGGTCGGTGTCCCCCGTACCAGTCGTTGGTGGGAGTGCTGAAGGGAAGATAGACGTAGCCCAGTTCCTCGTCGGCACTCATGAGGGTCCAAACGTTGGCATTTCCGGTATGTTTCCAGGATTCCTCCTCCCAGGTTTCAACACCGAATTCGCCTTCTTCCGGAATGGAGTGAAAGGCCCACAGTTCCTCTCCCGTTCGTACGTCAAAGCCCCGTACATCGCCGGGCGGTTTCTTGTCGTGGGGACTGCCGTCACTGACCGTGGACCCGACCACCAGCACGTCCCCGACCACAATCGGGGCCGAGGTCACGCCGAACTCCCTGGGTAGCTGGTTGCGCCTGAGCCCTTCCACCAGGTTCACTTCGCCGCCCTCACCGAAGCCGTCGGCGGCTTGACCGGTCAGCGCATCCACTGAGATCAAGCGGCCATCGGCGGTGTTGATATAGAGCCGCTTTTCGGTCCCGTCCGTCCAGTAAGCCATTCCCCTGGAGTGCGACCGGGCCTCATAAGCCTGGGGGTCGTAGGTCCAGAGGGTTCGGCCGTTGGCGGGATCAAGGGCCGCGACTTGATTGAAGCTGGTGTTGGCGTAGAGTACTCCGTCGATCATCAAGGGAGTCGCTTCGTAGATGAAGCTCAGGAATTCGGGGTGCTCCTCGGCGGCCTGATCGGCAGGGAACTGCCAGCGCCAGGCGATCTCGAGATCCTGAACGTTATCCCGATCGATCTGATCCAGCGGCGAGTATTTGGTGCCGGCCTTATCCCGGGAATATTCAGGCCACTCGCCATCTTTGCCGGCCACTGGAATCTCGTCCGGAACCGGGGCGCAGGCGCTCAGCAATAAGATGATCAGGGCTGTCATTAGCGTTCTGGTCGGGGTGTTTTTCAAGTGCATCGGTCCTCCTGATGTTAAATAGTTGGTATTTCAACACAAACATGCAGCCGATGCCAGGAGGTTTCAGGGTCCGTACCTTTCTGGGTTTCAAGGGCCTGAATAGGTTAAACTGGGGGGCCATGGAAGGGGAAACTTACGATATCAGTGCGGGAGGGCTCAGGTTTGAAAGCAATCTTGACCTGAGTGTTGGAACCGAACTCGAGTTTGCCCTGCGATTTTCTTCGTCCTTTGCACCCACCGTCTCGGGAAAGGTCCTCCGGGTGGATAAGGTTGAAGACGAAACGGAAGAATCCCACAAATACGTCGCCGTTCAGTTCCAGGAACTGGAGCCGGATGTCAAGGCGAAGATCAGCAAAGTTTTTGGCCCCGACCTTCAGATTTCAGATAAGTGAAGAACCCGAAGAAGCGGAGGAGGAAGAAAGCGGAGAGCCAAGCACTGTCGGGTTCAGCAAGGAGGGAGTCACCATAATGCATGTCGAAGCGAAGGAGTCAGGACCTGAAGAGACAGAGGAAAAGAAAGGGTCCTAGTCGCACGATGACTCATCCGGGCTGTCCGCTTATCTGACGCCGGCCTCATGGCTGGATTCCCTCCTCGAATCTGATTCTTCCCGTTGTTGAACCTCCTGTTATACGAAAGAAAACGAGGGCCGGAAGCCGCTCATAGAGCGGCCTCTACAACGGATCGAAAAACCGAAAGCCGACGGCCCAAATCCGCAACCGGTCCGACAATCAACTCCGGACCATTCTCCACGCGGAGCACCCGCGACGCGTTTCTCCACTCCGAGCGTCAGCGAGGAGTTTACCTGCGCGCGAAGCGCGCGTCACATCTCCGGATGTTTCTCGTGAAAGCCGGTGGCG
>JAPYTY010000253.1 GCA_029942065.1 Acidobacteriota bacterium
CTCTCAGTCCTTCGTTCGGAGCGAGGCCGGAAAGGTGAGTGTAGGGGCGCACTGAGTGCGCCCACAGCAAGGTTTGTGTATCTTAAGAAGGGCGCACGGTCGTGCGCCCTTCTTAAGCCTGGTAGACATCGCTCCGAAGGAGCGACAGGATGCTGACTCTACGGTATTGGCGCCTGAGGCGCCTCCCACACTCCGGAGACGTGGAACGTGGAACCTGGAACGCGCTGGTCGAAGACCAGCGCTTGGTCAGCCGGTCAGTCCTCCAGCCTTTTCCTGACTATTTCGTACAAAAGCACCCCCGCCGCAACGGAGAGGTTGAGCGACGAGACCTTTCCTTTCATGGGGAGGGAGACGAGAAAGTCGCAGTGCTTTCGAACCAGTTTCCGTAGACCCTGGTGTTCCCCGCCCACCACAACCACCGTCAGGCCGCCGGCATCGATTTCATCCATCGAGTGGTCTCCCTGCATGTCCAGGCCCACCACCCAATACCCCAGACTCTTGAGCTCTTCAAGGGCCTGAACAACGTTGCCGATTCTGGAAACTTTCAAATGGATGGCGCCTCCAGCGCTGGCTTTTACGACCGTGGGCGTAATGGAACAACTGCGCCGGTGGGGAATGAGCACGCCTTCAACTCCGGTGGCTTCGGCTGTGCGCAAAAGCGCACCCAGATTGCGCGGGTCTTCGACTCCATCCACCAGGAGCAGCAGCCCGGGATTGGCTTGGACCAGGTCTTGAAAGTCGGTGTAGCTGACCTCCAAGATTTCTGCTGCCACATCTTGGTGGTCCCGTGTGTGAGTTTTCTTGGTGAGCGCCTGAGCGGATTCAAGTCGAACCGGAACTTGCCGGCGTTTGGCCAGCTGGAGAATCTGCTGCAAGCGCGGATTCGTCTTCCCTCTGGTGATCCAGATGTGCTCCGGCCGGTTGGTTTTGGATTGCAGGGCCTCACTGACCGGATTGATTCCGTAAATAATCATCTAGCGTGATCGTGAAATGTGAGCGAGTACCAGCGCCGCTCTTTCTCGTGCGGGTAGTATTCTGACCGGGAGGTCAAGCCGTTCCCCTTTCTCCAGTATGGGAATGAGGCGATCGAGCTCGAATCCGGAACTTCGGCCGGTCAGGGCCACGCGAATGGGGTGGAACAGGTGCTGGCCCTTGTGACCGGTTGCCTTTTTAACCTCGCCCACAATTTTCTTGTAGGTCTCCAGGTCCAGCTTCTCGTGGCGCTGGATGAGATCGTGAAACTTGCGGACCACCTCCTCGGCTCCAACCTGCGACAGGGCTTCCACCACGGCCGGCGCGGCCAGGTCCCTGTCCGGTTCAAAGGTAAAGATGAGATCGGCCTCTTCGACCAGGTCCTCCAATTTGTTTACGTATTTCAGGAGGGCTTCAATCACCTCCCCCAGCCAGCCCTGAACGGCTTCGGAGTTTTCCGGGGAAATCCAGCCACGTTCAATGAAGTAGGGAAGGGCCAGCTCGGCGAGCCGGGAACGGTCCAGATCTTTCAAGTGACTTCGATTCACCCAGTTCAACTTCTCCCAGTCAAAGGCGGCTGGGCTTCGATTGACCCGGGAAAGGTCGAATTGCGAGGTCAACGCCTCGAGGGTCAGAATCTCTTCTCCTTCCTGAGTTGGAGCCCAGCCCAGCAATGCCAGATAGTTCACAAGGGCTTCCGGAAGATAACCCTGGCTGCGAAATTCATCGATCGAAGTAGCCCCATGACGTTTGCTCAACTTGGCCCCGTCGGCACCCAGGATGGTGGAAAGGTGAGCAAATCGGGGGGCCTCGAGCTTCAGGGCCTCATAAATCAACAACTGACGATAAGTGTTGGAGATGTGTCCCTCGCCGCGGATCACATGGGTGATCTTCATGGAGGCATCGTCAATGACACAGGCGAAGTTGTAGGGAGCTGTTTGATCGGATCTGAGAATGACAAAATCGCCGATCTCACGGCAATCCACTTGAAGTGAACCGAACACGATATCTTCAAAACCGACCGTACCCGAAGGCACCTTTATCCTCAGTCCCGCCGGTCGACCTTCCTGCAGGCGGTCCTCTACCTGATCTGGAGGTAGCTCCCGACATATTCCGGAATAAAGGGGGGGTAGCCCTGCCGCCAACTGCCCTTGCCGCGATTTTTCCAACTTCTCGGGGGAACAAAAACAGTGGTAGGCTTTTTCTTCATCCAGAAGTTGCCGGGCGAATTCCTGGTAGAGGTCCAGGCGATCGGTTTGCCGATAGGGCCCGTAATGGCCTGCCGCGTCCACCCCTTCATCCCAGGGTAGGTTCAGCCATCTCAAGTCATCCATCAAGTCCTGCTCATAGCGACGATCAGAGCGGACAGCATCGGTATCCTCTACTCGCAGAATGAAGACTCCCTGGTTTTGACGAGCAAATAACCAGTTGTACAAAGCGGTTCGAACATTTCCCACGTGAAGGGGACCCGTAGGGCTTGGGGCAAATCGAACTCGAACCGTCATGAGGATCAGTATACAACGGGTTTTCCCCGTCCACCGGCTGGCCGGAGAGGGACTCCCAGCGGCACAAATATTGTGGGAGGGCTCAAGGTCTTGATTGTCGAGCCCTGGTTGCATATAGTCATTCTCAACGGCTAGAATAGAAGTTGAAATAATTTTAGGCGTAGACTAACTACTGATGATTTCAGCGTTTAGGCAATCTGGTCCGGCTGGGCTCTTTCTCGCCCTTGCCCTGTTCTTCGTTCAACCCGCGCTGGCCTTTTCTTCCGGGAACCTCAGCGGGTTGATCCAGGATCAATCCGGACACCCCCTCTCCCATGTTCTGATCACTCTTTTGCAGAAGTCCTCCGAACATGCCTTGCCAATCCTGGCGCTCAGTGACGGCAGCGGGAGAGTTCATCTCGCTAATATCGAGGTAGGGGACTACGAGATATCGATCAAGAGTTCCAGGTATCGAGGACCGACCCGAAAGTTGGTCGAGGTCTTACCGGGCGAGACTACCGCGGTGAGACTGGTTCTCCAGCAGCTCTTTAGTCTCGGGAATTTCGAAGAAGATAACCTGAGCATCAAGACGCTGCTTCGAAACGCCCCGGATGGGCGATTGATCTTCCGCACTCTTCCTGGACAGCTAGCGGGTCCCTCCTATGATCGACCACCTGATCTTTTTGAGGGGGAGGTAGTCCTTGAAGTCTTCAGCAGTGCCGGTCTGAGCGACGATTATCTGGTTATTCCGGGTGATGCCGCAGGGGGAACCGCCAGTAATTTTGCAGTCGTGCAGTCGCTCGCCGGGGGAAGCAAGTATGTTCTGGCGGGACAGCTAAATTCGGGAGAAGATTCGCTCTGGCGCTTGAGGAACATCGTTCAAATTCCTTTTAGTAAGCGACATTCTCTGGAAGGTTTTGCCGGATATGGGCAGGTGAGTTTCACGCCGCCTTCGATGACCTTGATGGACAACCCCATAAGCCTGGGAGATGATCCCCATTTTACCCAGGCCGTAGGAACAACGCGGATTTTGAGCCTGGGTTTCCAGGAGCGATTTATTCTCAGTAAGGCGCTGTCGGTTCTTTGGGGCCTTGAGTTCGATCAGGTCAATACGGATCGTCGCCAGAGCTTTCTTAATCCCAATGCAGAGATCCACTTCACCCCATCAGATCGGACCCAGATTCGACTTTTGATGGCATCCAAGCGCAGCACCTATGCGGGAAGTCTGGAATTGCCGGGTGGGGACGTGGTGAATCTAAGGGATGCGGTCTACTTTTCGCGCATCGGAGATCAGTTCGCCGCGGGTTCCTCGCGCCATTTCCGAAGCAGCTTCGCTCAACAGTTAACCGAGAACCTCGGGTTTGAGCTTGCGGCTTACGAAGACAGTCTTTTTGGAGGGACCTCTTCGTTTTTGGCGGTGTCCGAAAACGATTCGAGCGTTCGTGTTTTGAATCTGGACGGCCATCAAGGGGCGGTACGCGGCTATCGCTTGATGGTCAGCCGCCGTCTTGGCC
>JAPYTY010000254.1 GCA_029942065.1 Acidobacteriota bacterium
ATCGTTCCCACGTTCACATGCGGCTTGGTTCGCTCAAACTTCTCTCTTGCCATAACTTCTCCTCGTCACTGAATCTTGACTCAAAAAGAGAGCCCACGACCAGGATTGAACTGGTGACCCCTTCCTTACCAAGGAAGTGCTCTACCACTGAGCTACGTGGGCACGCTGTTCGTAATTGTTCGTGGAAATCTTTCTATTTCCTTGTACTCATTTAAATCCATCTATGATTTTTGGAGCGGGAGACGGGATTCGAACCCGCGACCAATAGCTTGGAAGGCTATGACTCTACCACTGAGTTACTCCCGCTCTCGATCCAAAACTTCAATTATCTCTGTTTTTTAAAGCCTGCGCAACCATCAACTCCATTATGAATTTCAGGACCAGACAGTTTTGGAGGGGGCAGGATTCGAACCTGCGTAGACCCGAAGGTCGACGGGTTTACAGCCCGTTGCCTTTAACCGCTCGACCACCCCTCCATGTGCGGCGGGCAATTTTTCAGCTGGCGAAGGGAATCGAACCCCCAACCTGCTAATTACAAATCAGCCGCTCTACCGTTGAGCTACGCCAGCATGCTCTTATTTTACAATAGTTTAACGAGATCAGAGACAAAAGCTAAACTCTCAAACAGCCGCCCAAATACGACCTGAAACGGGTTAAATTAGCATGGCAACCTCTTAGAAGTCAAATGGTTGAGGCTCGATGAGGAGACCTCTTGCCAGCTGGCAGGTCATGTTGTAGCTGATTTCCTGAACGGCCCGGTCAGGGGTCGGGGATCTGCGTTCCGGTGTAGGGGCGCTCTTCGTCCATTCGTATTCTCGCCCTCCGGAATCGGCGCACTGAAGCGCCTCCCACACTCCGGACTCTTTATTCAGGATTCTTCCTGCCGGTGGCTTCCACACTCCTGGAGTTGTCTCCTGAACTGAGATGGAAATGTAGGGGCGTACTGAGTACGCCCACAAGACAATCTGTATCTATGGCTTATATAGGGCGCACTCAGTGCGCCCCTACACTCACCTTTCCGACCTCGCTCCGAAGGAGCGACAAGGGTTAGCCCTCTCTGTGTCTTTGTGTCTCTGTGGTGAATATCTTCTTTGTGGCTTGGTGGTATGTGGGCACACTCACCCACACGCCCCCCGATTACCCACTCTCTCGCCTCTTCAAAATCACGGTCCCGTGGTTCCAGGCCCACCCCGGAGGGTTTTCCCAGTCACCAAATTGAGCCACCTGTTCAAAGTGGGTATTGATGTATTGTGCGATCAACGGACAATAGGTCTGTCCCAGAATTCCCAGTCCGGTTTCACCGGAATTCTGTCTTGAAGAAATAAGAACATAACCGACATTCTTACTTTCCAGTTCTGAAATGATCTTCTCTTCCTGTTCGGAGGGAATATTGATGTGATCAAAGAAGATAGTTTGGCGGGTCGGGCTTTCCTTGTCGGTGAGATAGTAGTAGAGGGGATCATAGGGTAGAGCAAAAAAGAGCGCGCTTTCTTTCAGGTTCGTGCTCAGAAAATCAGTGGTCTCTTCTACCGTCTCGATCCAGCGACTGCTGTTGGACAGATAAACATCGGCTTTCGGATAGGACAGGGAGTGATTGGCCTTTTTGATCTCCCCGATCAGGGATGTCCTGGTGTAAAACCCAAAACTCATCAATCCCAGCAGGACGATCCACAGACCTGTTTGCCAGCGCCTCGGCAAGGTCGATACGGCGGCAAAGAGAAAAACGAAGCTGAGCATCATGATCAGGGGTTGTGACCATACCGTGCGATACCATACGCCGCTCATCAGAAACTCATGAAGATTGACGCCGTAGTAGATCGACAAGATAATCAGAGCCAGCCCGATCGTCTTCTCCCGGGAAGGGTCGAACTTCCTTTTCAAGAGCAGGTAAATCGTTCTCACCACCGATGTCAGAGCCAATAAAAGGAAGCCGGACCCTGTCCAATCAGAGGCAGCCCTGTTCCAGGTAGACTTCAACAGGATTGAGAGCGAGTTGGATAAAGTCGTGTTGTAGGGATGATCCTCCGCAAGATAAGGAAGACACTGGCGAATTTCGTACAGAGTGAGTCCCTGCAAGAACAGCCAATAGACAGCGGTGATCAGGAGAGGCGGAACCAAAACCCCGACTGCATAAAAAATCTTCTTGGCCCGGGTTAGCTTCCGTTTGCCGGCCAGGTCTGTGATGAAGGTCGAGAACACAAGAAGGAACAGGGCGGCCAGCCCAAAATTGAGCTTCACAAAGGATAGCGTGGTCGCAATCGCAATTCCCCACCAGAGATATCGAAAATGGTAGGTAGAGACATAGCGAAGTAGACAAAACACACACCCGATGATGAGAAAGATGCCGCCGGCGTGATTGTAGGTGAAGAAAAAACCCTCATGGAAGACCAGAAACCAGCCGGCGGCCAGGTAAGCGAAGGCTGGGTGAATAATGAAGCGAAGCCCCAGATACAGCAATAATCCCGCTCCGAACTGGAGAAAAACCTTCCCAGCCAGAACGCTGCTGGCCGTGACACCGAGCAGCTTGAGAAAAATCGCATAATAGTAGGGCATCAAGGGTCCATAGACCCACCAATAATCCTGATAAGGGACTTTCCCGTTCAGGGTCTGCTCGAAGGCATAAAAGTCCCTTCCAATATCCCCAGGGGCAATCAGACCCTGATAATCGGTGTAGGGACTGAGTACGATGAGACCGGTGATAAACGTCAGAACAAAGAACACTACGGCCTGATGCCGTACCAGCTTCTGTGAAAATGAGTTGAATCCATTCATAGCTTCTGCCACCAGACCCACCAATGATTCGATTCCGGAGTGCTCGGTCTGCCCGAACCACTCATGAGTCCCGCCACGATAAAAACCCAGCGCCGGCTTCAAAGGGTCCAGGACCCTGCACCTGGTCACCTTGTGGATTGAGCCCGGTCAAGGTTTTCCTGGGCTGTACGGTCATCGGGGTCGATTTTAACGGCTTCAGAAAAGTGGCGGATCGCTTCATCCACCTCCCCTTTTCTGAGTAAAAAAACTCCAAGAGTATTGTGCATCTCTGCATTGCCGGGAGTCGACTGGAGGGCTCGCCGGTACCCCTGGACGGCCTGATCAAGCACGAACACCAGATTCCTCCGGGCATCGACCAGTTCCGGGTCAATCTCGAGGGCCTTGTCAAAGTGTTCAATCGCCGCTTCCACCCATCCCTGTTCGACCAGAGCCACTCCCAGGTTGTAGTGTGTCTGGGCGCCCTGAGGATCGATCCTCAGCGCCTCCTGGAGGTGCTCCACGGCCTCATCCACTCTTCCCTGCTCCAGTAAAATCGCACCCAGACCATGCTGGACCTCAGCATCCTGAGGGTTGATCCTCAGCGATTCCTCGAGATACCTCAGGCCCTCGTCCACCTCTCCCCGTTCTACCAGAGCCACGCCCAGATTTGAGTGTGCTGAGGCATGCAGGGGATCCAGATTCACTACTTCCCGATAGTGCTCCATGGCCTCGCCCACTCTTCCCTGCTCCGCCAGAGCAACCCCCAGGTAATGATGGGCTTGAGAGTTCCTGGGATCGATTCTCACAACTTCCTGAAAATGCTCAATGGCCTCATCGGTCCTTCCCTCTCTTTCCAGGATCAAGCCAAGATCATAGTGGGCCTGGGAATACTCAGGATTGATTCCCACTGCTTCCAGATAATGCTCAATAGACTCGTCTACCCTTCCCTGTTCTATCAGAGCCACTCCCAGGTTATGATGCGCCAGAGAGAAGCCGGGACTGATCCTCAATGCTTCCTGATAGTACTCTACAGCCTCCTCGAACTCCTTCTCCAGGGTCAATTCCGTTCCCAGGATATTGTAAGCAAGGTGATTGTCAGCGGTCACCCGAATCGCATGCTCG
Source organism: Acidobacteriota bacterium (assembly GCA_029942065.1). GTDB lineage: Bacteria > Acidobacteriota > UBA6911 > RPQK01 > JADFOI01 > JAPYTY01. The sequence continues at coordinate 3,874 of JAPYTY010000254.1, forward strand.
AACAGTGTGGTGGTGTCCTGCCAGTAGCTCAACTGGACGCGGGTCAGGAGCGCCAGGGTCAGCAGCACACATCCTGCCGTACCCGCCAACCACT
>JAPYTY010000255.1 GCA_029942065.1 Acidobacteriota bacterium
GTTGGAGGGTCTTCGGTGAACCTCGTAGTGAACCGAGAAGCGGATGGGCATCTGGCCCAGCTCGGCCAGCGTGGCGTACCCGCTCATGATCTTGGGAAACTGAATTCGGCTGGAAAAGGTGGTGACGGCACGAGAGGCAGCAAAGGCCTCGGACCGGAGCTTCAGGGCCTGAGCCAGTATATTGAGAGGTACGTTCTCGGCATAGAGTTCCCATCCGATAACGCCCATCTCCACGCTGCCCACCCAGCCAATCTCGGCGGGGTCCACTCCGATTTCATCCATGTGCATGGAATCTCGAATGGAATCCGAATAGCCGGGCAGAAACTCGTTCAGGATATCCAGAGCTGCGGAATTGATAGTCCCTCGGTTCCCCGGACGAACCACAACCGGATTGACGGGAGCCCACTCGTCGATCGTTCTCCGGGTGGTCAGCCGCCTGGTGTCCCCCCAGGTATCCAGCTGGGTTGGATTATCGGGGTGGGAGCGCATGTTGACCCTCAACCACACTCCCGGTTCCATGGTCTTCACCGCTTCCTGGATGGAGTCTCGCAGGATCCCCTGCGTTTCCTCCAGGTTGTCCGCCGCCTGAGGGGTGATAATAACCTCATTGGGAGGATACTTGATGCCGAAGCGTTCCAGGTAATTGAGCGCCGCACCGTAGATGTGCGAGTGAGTTTCAACGATTCCCGGGATCACGGTTCGACCGTTCAGGTCGTAGACAGTGGTGAAGTCACTGGCCAGGGCCCTGACTTCCGCGTTGGTACCCAGCTTCATGATGGAGTCGCGCTTGATCGCAAGGGCCTGGTAAATGCTTCCGGGCTCAGAGGAGATGGAGGTGTCGTCCATGCTCACAATCTTGCCGTTGACAAAAATGGTGTCGGCATAGCCCTGTCTCTTGACCAGTTCAGGAAGATCCTGCGGCTGGGCTGTGGACACCGAAACAAGCAAAATCGCTGTTACCAGGATAGCCGTCACGAAGTTAAATCCTTTTGAATAGTCCGACATTTTTTCTCCTTAGTCTGAGTTGGTGAGTCCTCTCTGAACTCCGATCCGTGACAAAACCCGATATAGCTACCTACCATACCACAGAGCCCGCCATCCCCTTAATGAACCTGGGCCATGCCTTCTCCAGACCTCACTTTCCTAACTTTTTGCCCCCTCTTTGTTAGCCCTCGGTCCCTGCGCATCCCACCTTCGTTGACGGGAAACAGGCAGTGAAGCCCGCTATTTTTGCTATTAACTGTGATCCTTTGGGACCATGAGTTCCAGGGCAAAACTCTTGACAGAGGGTTCGATTTGTGTTCATTTACATGGCCTTGCAGCAAGGACTGAAGCCCCAATTCATTAACGACTGAATCGGAGGAGTTACTCATGGCTGAGATAGATTTTGGTGGAGTTGTCGAGGCTGTGATCACACGGGACGAATTCCCCCTTGCGAAGGCGCTTGAGGTGTTGAAGGACGAGACCATCGTGGTCATTGGCTACGGCGTACAAGGGCCCGCGCAGTCCCTGAACATGAGGGATAACGGTTTCAAGGTGATTATCGGCCAGGCGCCGAAGTTCAAGAATGACTGGGACCGGGCAGTCGGCGACGGCTGGGAACCGGGAAAGACCCTGTTTGACATCGAGGAGGCGGCCCAGAAGGGCACGATCGTGCAAATGCTGGTTTCCGACGCGGCCCAGAAAGCGATCTGGCCGGCGGTCAAGGAATGTCTCAACGAAGGCGACGCGCTGTATTTCTCTCACGGCTTTTCGATAGTGTTCAGGGACCAGACCGGGGTGGTGCCGCCGGAGAATGTGGACGTGATCATGGTGGCCCCGAAGGGCTCCGGCACCTCGGTGCGGCGCAATTTTCTTTCCGGTGCTGGCATCAATTCGAGTTTTGCGGTGGATCAGGATTTCACCGGAAACGCCAGGGAGCGAGCCCTGGCCGTGGGCATCGGGATTGGCTCGGGATATCTGTTCCCGACCACTTTCGCGGACGAGGTCCACAGCGACCTGACCGGCGAGCGGGGAGTGCTGATGGGTGCCCTGGCCGGCATCATGGAGGCGCAGTACGAGGTGCTTCGCGAGAAGGGCCACAGCCCCAGCGAAGCCTTCAACGAGACCGTCGAGGAACTGACCGAAAGTCTCATCCGGTTGGTCGGAGAAAACGGCATGGATTGGATGTACTCCAACTGTTCGGCCACGGCCCAACGCGGTGCGCTTGACTGGAAGCCGAAGTTCAAGGAAGCAGTGCTGCCGGTGTTCCACACACTCTACGAACGGGTCGCCTCGGGCCAGGAGACGGCCCGAGTACTCGAGGCCTGCGGTGCGCCGGATTACCAGGTGCAGCTCACCAAGGAGCTGGATGAACTCGGCAATTCCGAGATGTGGCGGGCCGGCAAGGCAACCCGTGCCTTGCGTCCCAAAGAGGCCGCCAAGGAAATCTCCGCCGACACCAAGGGCGTGACCGGGCGCGGTTCCAACTAGCGTCGCGACACCAGACCGGGTACCACCTCTGATAGACTAGACACTCAAACCAGAAAGGTGCACCATGCCGCAATATCGATCCGCAACCACGACATCCGGGCGCAATATGGCCGGAGCGCGCGCGCTGTGGCGTGCGACCGGCATCAAAGAAAATGACTTCGGCAAGCCGATCATCGCCATTGCCAACTCGTTCACCCAGTTTGTCCCCGGCCACGTGCATCTAAAAGATCTTGGACACCTGGTGGAGGAGGCGATTGCCGAGGCGGGAGGAATCGGCCGCGAGTTTGACACCATCGCCATCGACGACGGCATCGCGATGGGTCACGGAGGCATGCTTTACAGCCTTCCGTCACGGGAACTCATTGCCGACTCCGTGGAATACGTGGTCAATGCCCACTGCGCCGACGCACTGGTTTGTATTTCCAATTGCGACAAGATCACCCCGGGAATGCTGATGGCTGCCCTGCGCCTGAATGTACCCGCCATTTTCGTATCGGGCGGACCGATGGAGGCGGGACGGGTCGAGGTCGACGGCAAACAGGTCAAGCTGGACCTGGTTGACTCTATGGTCGCGGCGGTCGACCCGAATGTGACTGACGAGAAAAGCCAAATATACGAGCAAAATGCGTGTCCTACCTGTGGATCCTGCTCCGGGATGTTCACGGCCAATTCCATGAACTGCCTGGTGGAAGCCCTGGGATTAGGGTTGCCGGGCAACGGTACGCTCGTCGCCACCCAGTCGGCCCGGAAGGAGCTATTTCTCCAGGCGGGCCGGCGCATCGTGGAAATCACCCAGGCTTATTACAAGGATGACAACGAGAACGTACTGCCGCGCTCCCTCGCCACCTTCGAGGCCTTTCAAAACGCCATGTGCCTCGACATCGCCATGGGCGGCTCTACCAACACCGTTTTGCATCTACTCGCCGCAGCTCAGGAAGCCCAGGTGCCGTTTACCATGAAGGATATCGACGAATTGTCGCGGCGTGTTCCACACCTGTGCAAAGTAGCGCCTTCAACGCCTCTTTTCCACATGGAGGACGTTCACCGCGCCGGCGGTGTCCTGAGGCTGCTCGGAGAGCTTGACCGTGGCGGACTGATTCATCGCCAGGTTCCCACCGTGTACAGCCCCACCATGGGGGAAGCCCTTGACAAATGGGATGTGCGCCGCGCGCCCGACGAGCCGGTTCAAACGTTTTACCTTGCCGCACCCGGTGGCCGACCGACGCAGGAAGCGTTCTGCCAGTCCCAGCAATGGGACTCTCTCGATCTGGACAGCGAGGACGGCTGTATCCGTGACATGGAACACGCCTACAGCAAAGACGGTGGTCTGGCGGTACTCTACGGCAATCTTGCACCTGACGGATGCATCGTGAAAACCGCCGGGGTAGACGAGTCGCTGTTGCGGTTCGAAGGTCCGGCGCGCATTTTCGAGAGCCAGGAGAGTGCGGTGGAGGGAATTCTGGGCGACAAGGTAATCCCGGGA
>JAPYTY010000256.1 GCA_029942065.1 Acidobacteriota bacterium
GTCGTAGCACATCACTCCAAAGAAGATGGAGGTGTCAGTGTAGAGGATTCTGACCTCAGTTCTCTCCGAGGCAAGTTCCCCTTCCAGGGGGTCCCGCTGGAGAAATCCTGTAATAACGGAGGCCAACTCCCATACGGGATCGCCGAGATCGCCGTCGATCGTCGGCGCCTCTTCGATACGCACGACCTCGGCGGTCTTACCCGGGAAGCTCTGCGGTGCGCCGGACAAAAGAGGCGGCCAGGCACAGCCCATCCCCAACAAGATGACCAGAAATCTGATCGAATTTACCCGCTCGGGTGGCATCATTGGATGAGTCGTTGTTCCCTTTTCACCGCGGAAGTCAAAACCATTCGAATGGCTTTCAATCAGTATAAGGGCATGCAAGAAGAAAGATCAATGAGGAGGAGAAGCAGACAGAAGGCAGGAGAACGGAGAAAGGAGAAGCGTGCTTCGCGCATAGAGAAACACCTCACTGACGCTCGGTGTGGAGAAACGCGCTTCGCGCGTGGAGGAAGAATTGTAGGGAAGTACAGCGTTTTGTGCCTTCGTCTTTTTTAGGGACCCACGGTTGTGCGCCCGCAGCAAACTTGTGGGAACTTCACCACAGAGACACAGAGAAGAATAAACTCTTGTCCCTCCTTCGGAGCGATGTCTAGCAACCTATTTGTAGGGGCCCCTACGAAAGCACCAAGGCACAATGGCACGGAAGCACAAGGTGCTGTGCGCCCTGACTGTGTCGCTGAGATTGGAAAAATAAGACAAAGAAAAGAATTTCCTTCTCTGTGTCTTTGTGTCTCTGTGGTGAAAATCTCTTCTTGCGTGTATTGGTGGTAAAAGACGCCACTCAAAAATCAAAAGAGTGGGTGAACTTTAAAATGACGGCGCGATCGATCTGGCCGGAACTGCCCTCTTGATTATAAACCAGGAACAGGTCGTCTCCCGGCTGATAGATCCAGTTCAACCGAAAGTTGATGCCCAGTTCATCCTGGAGGCTGTCGTATTGCAAGGTGGTTTTGGTCAGCCAGCTGTTGGTGAAATTGTAACTGATCTCGACGTTGGTAACTTTGGAGGAAAATTCGCCGGTAGGCAGGTCCACATCATCCAGCCTGAAGCCAATGTCAAAGGAGAGATTCCGTGTTACCTTGATGCTCGGGCTGAGGTTCAATGTGGTTCTTGATCCATTCCAGAAATCGGTTTCTTTCTGGTATTGGAAAAAGCCGGCGATTCTCCTGCCCCGGTAGGCAATAAAGTGCGCCTGGTAGGCGTTACTGTGATACGACCCGGGCGGAACTATTATCCTTCCCCGCAGCCGAAAGCCCTCCTCCAGGAACTCAAAAATTTTGGTATAGCTGAATCGGGCCGAGTCGCCGCTCTCAAAGGCCACGGCGAAACTTAATTGCTGCTCTCTGGTCTCCAGGACGTTTTCCCGGTTGGTGATGTATTCGAGATTGCCCCCGATGTCGAACTGCCGGATCCATGTGCTGTCAGGCCGGGGGCTGAATTCGATATCCAACTGGCTGTTATTGATATCGGTTCGCGGAACAAAGCCCATTTCCGCATTGAAGTTCCGCCCGATGATGGTGTGTTCTGCGCTGGTGGAAAAGAAATCGGTTTCCCAGGCAATGCGCAGCGGTCTCGCCAACCAATCGTCCTTTTCAAGCTCCGGAGTCTCGGATTTCGCCACAAAAGATTCCAGATGAAGGTTTTCAAAGAAGACAAAGTTGGCGTCCAAACCCAGGGTCCGATTGTAGTCATTCTCCAGGCTGGACTGACGATTGGTGACCATAGCCCCCACCACCGAACGAGAGAGGAGCTTTTTCCTGACCCTGAATACGGTGAAATTACTGCCCCTGGTATCGTCAAGGTCGTCGGTCTGTGCGTTGATAAAGCCCAGGTCCAACCCCTTGAGCTGCCCGGTCAGCTTGATACCGGCCAGAATATCGATAGGCTCCCGGCTGTCTGATAAACCTATGGTTCGACTGTGAAACAGCCTCAGATCCCGGCCGCGTCCCCCCGGACCGAAGTCAAAGAGGCTGGCATTTTCCAGAAAGAACTCTCTTTTTTCAGGAAAAAATACCGAGAATCGCGTCAGATTGGAGATCTGCTGATCGACATCGGCCTGGGCAAAGTCCGGATTGACCGTGAAGTCCAGCGTCAGGCTCGGGGTCAGCTGATATTTCAGATCCTCCAGACCGACATCGAATAGATGCTCCGTTTCCGGTTCACCTCGTCTGAAGACGCGGGACGCGCCTCCCGTTACATAGGGTTTGATGCGCAATCGGTGCTCGGCCGTCAGGCCTCTCAAGCCCACCAGCTCTCCCGCCTGCGAGACCTGACGGAAGTCGAAGTTGCGACTGTGGTTACTCCAGATGACCTCTTCGTTTTTTCGCCTGATGTTTCGCTTGAAGTCGATTCCCCACCGTTGCTCTTCTTCGTCCGGCATACGAAGCGCCTCGAAGGGAATCTCGATTTCAACCGTCCACCCCACCTCATTCCTGGTGGCAGCCACGCGCCAACGTTCATCCCAGTTGCGGTTCTCACGCCTCCCTTCGTCGGTGATGGTGGAATCAAACTTGGTCCCCAGGGGATTGGTGCGAAAGAGAAACCCGTCCTGACGGTTGTGAAAGGTATCCAGAATGATTTCGAAGGTATCGTCGCTCTGAAGTTGATTGTCCCGAGCTCTCTCAGTGGCGAGGATGCTTTCAACCTGAGAATCGTAGCAGACCACTCCAAAGAATATGGCCTGCTTGGTGTAGATGATTTTGACTTCGGTTTTTTCGGTGGCAGGCTCCCCTTCCTCGGGATCTCGCTGGGTGAAATCCTCAATGGTAGGGACTCTGGACCAGACTGCTTCATCGAGGTCCCCATCTATTTGAGGGGCCTCTTCGACACTCCTCGCCCGAGCTATTTTGCCGATAGGGCGCTGCGCGAGAAGCAGGGATTCGGAACAGCCAAACAGAAAAAGAGTTAAAGAGACCGTATAGATCTTACTAAGCTTCGAAAACGACACTTTCGTCATACCCATGCGCCCTCGTTCAGGCCGCTCATAAGAGCGGCCGCTACAACAGACCTGCACCCTGGCCGAGGTCGCCAGCATTCAAACATCAAAGGAGTGGGTGAGCTTCAGGATGATGGCGCGGTCCGTCTGGCCCGCCCGCCGGGTTTGATTGTAGACCACAAACAAATCGTCTCCGGGTCGATAAATCCAGTTGATTCGAAAGTTGAAATTCACCAGGTCCTGGACACTATCGTACTGCACCTTGGTGGTGGTTAGCCACTCGTTGGTGAAATTGTAGTTGATTCCGACATTGCTCACCTTGGAAGAAAATTTACCCGACGGCAGGCTGACATCATCCAGCCTGAACTGGATCTGAAGGGAAAGACTTTCAGACCACTTGATGCGCGGATTCAAACTGGTGGTGGTCCGGTTGCCTTCCCAGAAACCATTTTCTCGCTGGACAATGAAAAAGCCGCTGATTCTTCTGCCCCGATAAGGAACGACGTTCACTGAGAAACGATTGCTGCTGTAGCTGCCTGGTGGAACGGGCAGCTGGCCCCGCAGCCGAAACCCATCCTCCAGGAATTCAAAATTATGGGCATAATTGAAGTTCAGCTGGTCTCCACTTTCGAAAACCACACCGAGACCCAGTTGCTGTTCTCTTGTCTCCAGGATGCCTTCCTGGTTTTCGATGTAGTTCAACTTGGAAGTGAATTCCAGCTGTCGGATACTTTCACTGGCGGGCCTGGGTTTGAACTGGAACTCCGCCAGACTCTGCTTCATGTCCTTACGAGGTACAAACCCCATATCGGCCTGGAAGTTGCGGCCGATGATCATGTGCTCCGCCGCAGCCAGCAGAAGATCAGTCTGCCAGAAAATACGAAAGGGCCGGGCCGCCCAGTCGTCTTCTTCCAGCCCCGGTGTTTGCGAACCCCTGAAGAAGGATTCCAG
>JAPYTY010000257.1 GCA_029942065.1 Acidobacteriota bacterium
TGTAAAAAAAACGCCCATGGGCTTGGCATCGCCCCTACAGGGTTCCTTGCTTGTGGTTGACCTGAACAACCTGGGGCTCACGCCCCAGGCTATTCTATTTCGCCCCTTCGGGGCTCTGGAGAGGTGAAGCCAGAATCCCTTGTGTAAAGGATGTCCTGGAAATGAACTTATTGGCTTCCGGATTCGGCACCTGAGGTGCCTCCCACACTCCGGATTTCTGGTCAGCTGGTCAGGGGATCAGCCGGTCAGCCCTGGCTCACTCATTGGATATCCCGGTGAATCAGCTGGTCGATTTCCTCCGCCGTGGAGGTGCCGTGAAGGATCAGCTCGAAGAGGTGATCGAAGTCCCAGTTGGAGGGGAGTTCCAATCTTTTGGACAGCTGTTCAGGGTCAAGGGGGTGCTCGTTCTCCATGATCATGGCCTCCAGATGGTGGATGTCCTGGGCGCCTTGAGGGCACTTTTTGATTTCAATTGGGAGGCAACAGCCTTTTAAAACGTAGGCGATTTTCCGGCTGATGAATCCCATATAATCTTCCTCTTCAGCCGGGGGGCCGTAGCCGGAGTAGGAAGTTTTTTCCACCTCCAACAGGATTCCCTTGCGGGCATCCACCAGGCGGTAAAAGAGATCCTCCCCTATCTCATCGCCAGGTACCACGGTGAGCAGGCCTTGAGGGTCTTCGCCGTCATCATCGAAAAGCCGAGGATCTCCATCCGTCATCGTGGAGAGCGCCTCCTCGGCTTCGTCAATGTTTTTGTAGCGGATTGCCTTGATCAACTTCACCAGGGAAACTCCAATTTTACCGAAAACGGGCCTTGTTTTGTGTCTTCTATACCTTTGTGGTTATATAGGAAAAGGTTGAAAGCGTGAAGCCATTCATTGAAAAAATTCAAACTCGCATGATCCTTGGCGCCGCCGTGTGTCTGGGGATGATTGTCGCGTCGTTGGCCCAGTCCGGGCACGAAGAACCTTTCATGGAGCATTTGCGGTACCTGGCATCCGATGATTTGAAAGGGCGGGGAAATGGGAGCGAAGAACTGGAACAAGCTGCTCGATACATTGCCGAGCATTTTCGGAAAGCGGGGCTTCTGCCTGCGGGAGAGGGAGATACCTATTTCCAGGAATTTGAACTGACGCTGGGACAGGGTCTGGGTTCTCGTAACCAAATCACCTTTCAATTCAGGGATGGGCCCATTCTGTTGAAGCCGGAAGAGGACTACGTCCCCTTGACTTCCGGTCCTGACAACAAAGTGGAAGGCCCACTGGTCTTTGTGGGGTTTGGTATCACGGCACCCGAACGGGATTATGACGATTACGGCGACCTGAATGTGGCTGGAAAGGTCGTGGTGGCCCTTGAACACGAACCCCAGGAAAATGTTGAAGGGAGCGTCTTTGCCGGCAAAGAAATGACGCCCTACTCCACGCCGCTGTACAAGATCATGAATGCCCGCTCTCGAGGGGCGGCGGCAGTGATTTTATTGTCCGATGACTTCAACCATTCGGAGGTTGTTTCCCGTCCGCCGGAGGGAATCCAGGTGACACCCCTGGGGATTCATAGCGTCCGGCTCAGCCGGGGGTGGGGGCAGCGGCTGCTCAGTGAAAGTGGACGCGATCTGGATGAAATTACGAGCCTGATCGGCAGCCAACTTACTTCCCAGACCTTTGCTCTGGATTATGCGGGTACCATCGATCTGGATGTGATCAAGGTGCGCCGCACGGTAAGAAACGTGTTGGGTTTCTTTCCGGGGCAGACCGATAGGACCATCATTCTGGGTGCCCATTACGATCATCTGGGTCTGGGCTTCAATGGTCCCCTGGCGCCTGATCTGAAGGGGCAGATCCACAATGGTGCCGACGATAATGCCTCGGGAACGGCCGGATTGCTGCAGCTGGCCCAGGAGTTTTCGAAAAGCTCTCCGCGACATGGCTTGCTTTTCATTGCCTTTGCGGGGGAGGAACTGGGACTGCTGGGGTCCAGGTACTATACCGAGCACCCCACTCGTCCGCTCGAGGATGCCATTGCCATGATCAACATGGACATGATCGGACGCAGCGATGGGGACATTTTAATCGGTGGGGTAGGCAGCGCGGCTGAATTGAGGCCCCTCCTGGACAAAATAAAGAAGACCTCTTTTCTTGAGTTTTCCTATTCGGAGGATTCTCAAGGCTCCAGTGATCATCTTTCGTTTGCCTCCAAGAGGGTTCCGGTGCTCTTTTTTTTCTCCGGTCTTCACAGGGATTACCATCGACCTTCCGATGATTGGGACCACATCCAGGTAGCGGCAACCCGGGAGATCATCGACGTGGTTCATCGGACCGTCGACCGGTTGGCCGATTTTCAGGAACCGCTCGAATTCGTGGAGACTCGTCGCCGGCCTTCCCGTGGGCGAGGAGCGAGGGGGCGGTCATCTCGTCCCCGATTTGGATCCATGCTGGACGTATCCTGGAGTCTGGGTGGGGTTCGTTTCGAAAGGATCGTGGAAGGGTCCCCTGCCGCCAGAGCAGGGTTGGAAGACGGGGATGTGCTGGTGGCCTTTGAAGGCCGGCCGATCCTGGGTTTAAGGGACTTTACCTCGGCTCTGAGCGAAAAAGATCCAGGCGATGAGGTCGTGGTCACGGTTCTCAGGGAGGCGAAACTCGTCCGCGCCTCGGTGATTCTGGCCAGATGGCAGTAAGCCGCCCGAAGGGCGGCCGTTTCAGGTTTAAAGTTTTAAGTTCCACGTTTCAGGAATAAGAAGCCAAAATAAAAATTCAGGATCTTTTCAAGGGACTTGGTGTTCTCCGGAGGCAAGGAACCCGGAGCCGCTCACAGAGCGGCCGCTACAATACTGACGTGAAACGTTAAACCTGAAACGCCCTGACCGAAGGTCAGGGGTCCTCACACGAAATTCTCTTCGTCCTCAGGTTGATGTGAGGCAGGGGGGTAATCTGGCTGGAGGACCGTCCGTTTGAGGAGATCAATCCCGGTGCGAATGATGGTGGCAAGGCGAAGTGAGGGGTGAGATACCGCCTCATGCGCCTTGTAGACCTGCTGGGACAGAATGCTCAGCACGGAATCCACTCCGTTTTCAGTCTCAGCTGCCTGGTAGCGCGCCAGATCGACTCCGCGACTCATGGCGCGACTGACGGTCTGGGTTGCCTGGACCACTGCCTCCACGTTTCTTTCGATCGCCTCCTGGGCCACGGGCAGTCTGGGAAGGACCTCTTCAACCACATCGATCCCCTGATGGATTATCTTCATTCCCTTGACCGATTGCTGGGAGAAGGATTGCAGGCTTTGATCGACATTCCGGATTTTATGGCGCACTATGAAATTCGTCATGACCAGCAGGGCGGTCTGCGCAAGGATCAAACCTGCCATGATCCACACCAGGAGATTGACCAGAAACGGATTTTCAATCGCCATTGGGTTCAAGATACCACGGAGCGCGCTTCGCGTGCTGAGAAACACCTCGCTCGCGCTCGGCGTGGAAAAACACCTCGCTCACGCTCGGTGTGGAGAAGGAGGCGGAAACGTCGGTAGTTCAATGGTACGGCGGCCGCACCAATCGTTTGCCGTCACAACTTTGGTGTAAATTTTTTTGGCAAATGGAACCGATTGATTAAGCAAGGGGCGGCAACGGTTATGGAATACGAGGGGAACAGCATTTCCAGGCATCATCCGGTGAGGAACCTCTTTCACGGAGTAACTGATCGGGCCTTGAGCCAGTCCTCCCTACCGGACCAGGATGTGCTGGATTACCTGACCGAACTGTTGATGCACTTCATCAACGTGAATCATCTGTATGAACTCAAGGATAAGGACGGCAACAGCCTGGAATACCTGGTTGATATGTGCGAGGGGGTGAGTGAAACACCCCGCAGCTAGAAGAAGGTTCAGTACCAGCAAATCGGAGACCATACTCTTTTTGTGCTGGGAATGTTTCCCGAGAGCCTGACAC
>JAPYTY010000258.1 GCA_029942065.1 Acidobacteriota bacterium
TGGTGCCGCTGGAGGCTTCTCCGCCGGCTCCTCCTCCATGAACGCGTTCGCGCTGAAGGAAGGTGCACGGCTCAACGTGTCTGCCGGGTCCGCTTTTGAGAGTGTGTCTGCCAGGTCGTCTTTTGAGAGCGCGTCTGCCATTTCCTCCTTCGAGAGCGTGTCTGCCGGGTCCTCTTTTGAGGCAGGGATCGTCGGACTCTCGTAACCCGCCAAAGCCGTTTGAATCTCGGCCACCGATTGAGGTCGTTCGCTCTTGTCACTGGCCACACATAGACGAATCAGGCTATTGAGCAAGTCTGAAACATCCGGAATGGGTTCAGCCGTGTCGTCTGGTTGCCGGTGGACAATGTCATGCTCACCGAACGGCAGCTTGCCCGCCAGCATTTCATAGAAAAGACAGCCCAGCGCATGGATGTCCATCAAGGGCGAGGGCTTCTCCCCGGCAATCTGTTCGGGGGAAATATAGTCGATAGAAAAGAAAATGGAGTTATCCCACCTCCTGAAGTTGGCTTCCTTGACAACGGCATCGACTCCAAAATCGATCAACTTGACCACATTGTCGGGGGTGACCATCACATTATCGGGAGTGAGATCTCGATGGATCACTTCATTTTTGTGTGCATATTCAAGGGCCGACAGGATCTGCTCGGCCAGGCCGAGAAAGGTAGCTTCGTCACATCGGTGGTCGGGCTGTTTGAAGAGAAAGTCGCGGAGCGTCTCTCCGGGGACATACTCCGTTACCAGCAGAACGCCCTGGTTGTCGTCCTGTTCCAAAAATTCATGGGCGGCACAGATGTTAGGATGATTCAGGGCATGGGCGCGCTCGAAACCCTTCAGAAGCGCCTCATTCAGAAGTTCATCAAAAACAATACTGGTGCGAAATTTACGAAGTGCCACCTGCTTACCTGAGTTCTGATCCTCGACCAGAGAGGTGACGCCGATCTCATCCTTGCCCAGGGTTCCCAGCAGCTTGAATCGTCCTTGTATCAGCCCGGAAGATTCCATGTTCTTTCATTCTAACCTACTTTGTAATCCCTCGTTATATTCCAGATTATGGGTTTTTGGAGAAGAAGATCGGAGCCAAAAGATGGGAACCAGGAGATTGAAGAACCTGAAACGTGGAACTCGCTGGTCAAGGACCAGCGCCTGGTCCCCGGTCGGCAGGAACGATCCATAAATCGGGCAACGGTTTGGGTAAACGATCTCGCATCCCGGCAACCACCTCCAGGGCCTCCTCCCGCGTACTGAAGGGCCCCACGCCTACCCGGTAGTATTTTTCTGAGCCTGGTTCAGTTTCAGCCAGGTAAGCCGAATAGCCGTGATCCTGCAGCATCCTTCGAAAATCGTCGGCCTTATCCCGCTGTTTAAAGGCCGCCATCTGAACCACAAAGCCTCCGCTCTGGACTCCAATGGGAGATACCGACCGTGTCACCGGAGCCTCAGGGAGCGGTGATGCTTGAGAGCCTCGATCCACCGGCGGAAACTCCACTGGGACCGGCAACCGATGTTTGCCGGAAGGACGTCCGGCAGCCCCCCTGGTCACACCGGAGGGCGGAGGATCGCCTTTCTCTTCTTGCCCGGGTTCCTGGGACGACGTGGGAACTTCCTCCCTGTTGAGGTCTTCTTCCGGTCGCAGTGTCAGGTCCAGAACCACCTCACTGGGATTCTTCAAATGAACTCCCGTCAGTCCCTCCTTGAACCGAACCGCCAAAACCTCGATCACGAAACTGCCCGGCGGCAGACTGGGCGCGAGGTAGACTCCATCGGAACCCGTCAGCAGCAGCCAGGTTCGTCCCGTCTCCTGGTGTCTCACCGTTACCTGGGCACCCGCGACGGGCTGGCCCTCCCCGTCCGTGATGGCTGAATCCGTATTCTGAGCCAGGAGTCCACCGGAGATCAGCAAAAGGAAAAGAAGCAGCCCACTCAGGCTTGTGAACTGCGAACATTTAGGGTGAGAGTTACTCATGCCGGCCAAGATCCTGCTTCCTATCAACAGGCCTATTGTCCTCATTTTACGGCTTTGGGGGACTGAAGACGAGAAGAAGGAGCCAGGAGTCAGGAGTCAGGAGGTAAGAGCCTGTTCGGTCAACTGGCTACGTCCGGAGTGTGGGAGGCGCCTCAGTGCGCCGATTCCGTAGGGCCGCTACAATATTGTGCCCTCTGACCAAGGGGCGCAAGGCCGTGAGCCCTACACTTTTTTCTTATTCTGGTTCCTGGCTCCTGGCTCCTATCTTCTCCCTCCTCACCTGGCCAGCAGGTCGAGGCTGAATTGTGAGAGCAGCTGGTGCCGGTACATCTCCGCTTTGTTCACCTGCATGCTTTCCAGCGGATTGAAATCGTCGGTGATCACAAACCCCCGGTCGCCGCTGAAACTGCGCTCGTAGCTCAACAGGTTGTCCAGCATCAGCCTTCCGAGCGGGGAGGGGGCGATGTCCCCCTCATCGGCTTGTAATTCGATCGGCCTGGTCGAGGCAATGAAGACGTGATCCGTCAACTCCGCCTGGGCCGACGAGACAAACACCCGCTGAAACGGGAACACCGCTTCAATCGTCTTGCTTACCGCCGCTGCTGGCAGCGCTTGCTCGCCCCGTGCATAGCCGTAAAAGTTCAGGGCCAGCAGTCCGCCCTCGTTGAGCATCGAGCGCAGGTCTTCGAGCATCTCCACGCTTAACAGGTGTGCGGGAACCACGCCGCGGCTGAAGCAATCGTGAATAATGAAATCGTACTTTTTGTCCAGACGCCGAATCTCGTAGCGTGCATCCCCCAGGATCAGCCGGCCGGGATGATCGAAGCCGAAGTAGTCCCTGGCGGCCCGGGCCACCTCGGGATCGATTTCGATCGAGTCGGTTGCAATGCCGTACCTGGCCAGGAGGTGGGGCAGCTGGCCGGCGCCCAACCCGATCAGCAACGCACTTCGTCCCTGCGGATGAAAGCGGGGAAGCGTTTCCAGAAGGTACAGATAGGGAAACTGAGGTTCTCCCGTCCTGAGATCGATGGCAGCGATGGTCGAAGAATCGGACAGAAGCCAGCGCAACTGGCGCTCACTCTCATCGACCACCCGCACCCTGCCGTAGATGCTCTGGCCTTCATAGACGGTGGTGAAGCCGAGCGTGTTCTCTCCGGATTCGCCGCCGCCCGAGAAAAGAAGAAGCCCGACCATTCCGGTCGCAACGCCGAGAAGAACCAGCAAACCGGATGGGGTCTTGCCCGCCCCGGCCCGCTCGTAAAGCGCCAGCACCACCGCCAGAAGGAGCAGTCCGACGCTCACCCCATACAGGATGGTCCGCGTTCCCATGATCGGCAGCAGAAAGAATCCAAGAGCCAGCGTGCCCAGAACGCTGCCGACCGTGCTGAAGGCATAGACCGAGCCCGAGGACCGGCCGACACTCTCCAGTTCGACGGTACACAGCTTGATGACACGGGGTCCGACCATGGCCAGCAGCGTCAGGGGAACAAAAAACAGCAGCAGGGCGCTCGTGAAGGCTCCGCCGCGAACGCCTAGGACGTTGGTCAGGAGCAGAACCGGTGTCTGGATCGCGGGAATCAGGGCCGTTGACAGCGCCGCCAGAGCGATGCCGTGGGACAGCTGGAAGCGCCTGGCCCGGTCCGCAACGATTCCCCCCAGGAAATAACCCACCGCCAGGGCGATCAGCGTCACCGAGATCAGCGAGGACCACACGAACAGGCTAACCCCGTAAAAAGGTCCGATGATTCGGGTGCCCAGCACCTCGATCATCATGATGGCGGCACCGGTCATGAAGACGACCGCATACAGGAGCGCCCGGTCCAGGGCACCGGTCGATGCGCGGACGGAAGCAGTGCCGGTCCCGGCCCTTTTGTCTCGCCTGCCCTTTTTGCTCATGGTCGGGCTCATCTTAGCCGGGGGAACAGGGTGGAGCAAGAGGGTGGAGAAGCGGGGGGGGGGGGGGGGGGG
>JAPYTY010000259.1 GCA_029942065.1 Acidobacteriota bacterium
GTCATCTGCATGGCCCGAATTTCCTCCATCGACTTGCCGTTGGCCTCGCGAGCCCGGTCAATCATCCTGAAGAAAGCCCGGGCGCTCTCGCTGCCGCACATGTGCACGCCGGCCAGTCGCCACCCTGCCTTGAGAGCATTTTCCAGGACGTCCCAGGGAAGATCGCCCGGTTTGGGGCAAACCTCTCGTGCCTTGATGTTGGGGGGAGCCACCGTGTCCGGGCCCGTGCACGATTCCGGGTAAATCGAATCCCAGCGCTCGGAGGCCACACCGTCGATCCAGAAGTAATCGTTTCCAATACCCTGCAGCACTCCGGTGCGCCGATACATCTGCCGGGTCTGAGCGGGGTCGGTCGGCATCCGGTGTACTTCATAATGGGCATCCAAACGATGCGGCATCTGTCCCAGACCGGCCAGCGTCGCATAGCCGGTCATGACCTTTGGAAAAGGGATGCGGGTGGAGATTGTGGTGACGCCTAGAGAGGCCCATTCCTCCGAAGTGATTCTCAGGGCTTCCGCCAGTGTCGCCGCCGGCAGCTGCTCCAGAAACAGCTCCCAGGTGATCACCGACATCTCCTGGCTGCCCACCCAGCCGATCTCCGGAATGTTCTCCCCGATGTCCACTCCGTGCATGGTTTCCTGAATGGATTCGGAATATCCGGGTAGAAAGTCATTCATGACTTCCATGGCCTTGGAGTTGAGGTTCCCTCGCAGCCCCGGACTGACCATCACCGGGTTTTCCGGTGTCCATAGGTCGATCGTCTTGCGGTTGATGAGGCGGCGGGTAAAGCCCCAAAAACGTGCCTCGTCCGGTGCTTCGGGATGACCGCGCAGGTTGAGCACGACCCACTCGCCGGGGTCGACCTGCTTGACCGCCTCCTGAAGGGTGTCCCGGATAATAGCCTGGGTTTTCTCCAGATCCCGGTCGGCCTGGGCGGAAACCACGACGCCGTTGGGAGGATACTTGAAGCCCAGCCTCTCCAGCTGTCGGACCGCTCCGCCGTAAATGTGCTGGTGAGACTCGATGATGCCGGGCATCAAGACGCGGCCCTTCAGATCCAGGATCCGGGTGTCGGGTCCGGCCAGGGCGCGAACCGCCGCATCGGTTCCCAGTTTGACGATCTTCTCCCCTTTGACGGCCAGGGCCTGATAGATGTTGCCCACTTCGGTCGAGGTGGATTTGTCGTCCATGCTGACCACCTTCGCGTTGATGAAAATCGTGTCGGCGTAGCCGTGCTGAGCCACCTCGGGCGGAATCTGCTGGGCCAGAGCATCAGTGGGTTGAAGCAATAACAAAAGTGCGATCAGCCCAAAAAGTTTGATGTAGAGCCTGGTGGACGGATGAGTATTCATGAAACCTCCTTCTAAGCATTGAGTGAGAGCTATCCCTGGGATTCTGAGTAGCGGAAACTCTGAACTCCTTGAACCCACGAATGGAAGTACTGTATCACCTGTTTCAGGGCCTTGTCTTGAGGAATTGAGGGTGAAAGACCGAAGTGGCAGGCCGTGGGAGTATTTGAACTCGAGGTGAGCCATCGGCATAATGGTCCGCATCGAGAGGCTCTCCAGGGTCGGGATGGAAGGGGATTTGGCGGCTCCTTTGAACAACTGAAAGCGAGTCAATGAAGGTCCGTAGCGTCTGTCGCATCGTTTCTGAAAACCCCCTTGCCGGTCTGGTTGTCCTGGCGGCGGCCCTGTTGAGCGGCTCTTGGGCCCAGGCCCAGAGCACCCTGAATTTCCCACGCCTGGACTTTGATCCCACCACCTTCACCGGCCTGGCCATCGTCAATTCAGCGGACACGGATGCCGTCGTCACCTTTACGGCTTACGGGACAGACGGTCAGCCCATTCTCGGAGTGACCAGCTCAGATCCCGTCACGATTCTGGCGGGGCAGCAGCTGGTGGGCCTCACCTCGGAGTTCTTCACGGGCAGTCCGGACCCTCCAACTGTCTCTTAACTTTCGGTCCTCAGGTGTCCCACTTTCGCTGATGGGGCACACCTCCGGTTTCCTGCCAGGCCCTCTCCTTGAAGCTGGGGGGGAACAAATTTGGGTGAATGATTTCACCTAAAATTTCGAGGGCTTCGACCAGGCGGGGGCCGGGTCGATTGAAATAGTGGTTGCCGTCGGTGAGGTAAACTCGGCCGTTTTGGACTGCTTTCAAGGACTTCCACTGGGCTCGATCGGTGAGCCCGTACATCTCGTCCCGGGTTCGCTTCATGTCCAGGCCGCAGGGCATGAGTACCAGGATCTCCGGATCACTCTCCAGGAGTCTCTCCCAGGTGATGCACCCGGAATGCTCTCCAGCCTCTCCCAGAAGGTTTTCTCCGCCCGCTCTCTGGACCAGTTCCGGGACCCAGTTCCCCGCACCCATCAAGGGCTCGAGCCATTCCAGGCAGGCTACCCGGGGACGTTCCTGTGCGGCACAGGCTCGGTCCGTGATCCCTTCCATACGCTGTTCGAGTTGCGTGATCAGTTCCCGGCCCTTGCTTTCAAGTTCCAGTGCCTCTGCCACACGGGCAATGTCTCCTAAAACATCAGTCCATGAATGTGCCTCCAGCGACACGAGCTGGAGATCCGAGGAAACCAGCCCTCCGACCGCCGCTTCCACATCCTTTAGATGGACGGCACAAACTTCACATTGGGACTGAGTCACGATATGGCTCGGTTGGAGCTGCTCCAGAACGGGGTGAAAAACCTCGTAAACAGACAGTGCATCGCGCAAGGTGTCCCGGATGTCCTGATCGATCTCCCGGCTGTTTCCCGAAGGGGCAAACCTGGGAGCTGTGCAGACGGGAAGCGAGAGGACCGACTCAGGAAAATCGCATTCATGGGATCGCCCCAGTTGATAGGCTCCGAAACCCAAGGCGTGAATGATCTCCGTGGCGCTGGGGATGAGTGACACGATTCTTGGCTGCATGGTTTCACACCTCATCTACTCGACCCGAAGGCGGTTGTCAACTTCCAGTTCATGAAGCATCAGGCCATCAGTAGGCTCTCGAAATGGCGTTCCAGTCCTTCTTTACAGGCACGCCAGGGTTCGGAATTCTGAGTGTTCTTGGCCATTCCGATACTTCCCTCGATGGCGGCAATGATGAAGGCGGCCGATCGATCGGGGTCGATGTCGGATCGAACCTGGGCAAGCTGCTGTCCTTCCCGCAGGGCCCTGGCGATGGCTTCCCTCCAGAGCTGGAAAATCGTGTCCAGGCGTTTCCGGAAGCCCTCATCGATGGGGGACATCTCCTGGGCCAGATTGTTCAAAGGACATCCCAGTTCACAGGCCCCGGCCGAGAGATTGCCCTCCATGGCCTGACCGATGGCAGCGAGTGCCTCTAAGGGGCTTTCAGCCGTTTCCAAAGGCCGGATCCAAATTCGGTGAATCAGCGGCTGGATGATTTCCTCCACCACCGCATGGCCGAGGGCGGTTTTGCTGGGGAAGTGGTGATAGAGGGCGCCTTTGGTGACCCCGGCCTGGGCCAGGATGCGGTCCAGGCCGGCGGAGCGAAAGCCGTGGCGGTAGATCTCCCAATAAGCGGCCTGGACCAGGTTTTGCCTCGTCTGGTCGGGGTTTTTCCGGGTCCTCGTTCTATTCATACCGACCAGTATGTATGTAAAGGAAAAGAAAATCAACCCGTTGTGCACGTGGCAGCCCATTTGATGTCAGTTCGAGATCCAGGCGGGAAGGGGAGCGGTTCTGTCGACCGCACTCGGGTTGGCCGGGCTAGGAATAATTCCGGCTGGAGAGTCCCTGGGCGGCGGTACATCCGCCTGTGTGGCCGGCGGTTCCGATGATGGAATCTGCCGGCTCTCCCAAACGGCGTAGAACGGCCAGTACCGGAACGACGGCGCCTGCAGCTATCCCCCCCACCACGAATCCCAGCGCGATCGAGTGAATTCGTGAGACATAACCGAGCCCTACCTGAG
>JAPYTY010000260.1 GCA_029942065.1 Acidobacteriota bacterium
TGATCTACTGGTGTAAGGATGGCGTCTTTCAAGGCATGATGGCAGGCACAGTCCACTTTTCCCGGCACTATCTGAACAATTTCCTGAACCAGGTGCTGGGCATTTTCACTGTTTTGATTCAGGTATCCAATAAGAGTCTCCACCGTAACCGGTGCCTCTTCCTGGTGCCAGCAATCGTAGTCCGTGACCATGGCAATCGTCACATAACAAATTTCAGCTTCTCGAGCTAACCTGGCCTCCTGCAGGTTGGTCATACCAATCAGGTCCATTCCCCAACTCCGATAGAGTTGAGACTCTCCACGCGTGGAGAAGGCCGGTCCTTCCATACAAACGTATGTCCCTCCTCGCTTGATGGGCAAATCAATATTCCCGGCCGCCGTTTCCACCTGATCGGCAAGCTGGGAACAAATCGGATCGGCAAAACTGATGTGGGCCACGACACCCTCACCGAAAAAGGTCGAGACACGCAAACGAGTACGGTCCACAAACTGGTCAGGGAGTACGAAATCCATGGGCTTGTGTTCGGATTTCAGCGAACCGACGGCACTGGCGGAAAGAATCCGAGTCACTCCAAGCTTTTTGAAACCATAGATATTGGCTCGAAAGTTGAGTTCGCTGGGCAAAATCCGGTGGTTCTTGCCATGGCGAGCCAGAAACGCAACCCTTTTACCGCCCAGAATCCCTACCACATAAAGCTCACTGGGACTCCCGAAGGGGGTCTCGATCTGAACTTCTTCCTTGTCCTCCAACTCGGACATAGAATAAAGTCCACTGCCACCAATCACACCAATTTCTGCTTGTATCATTCCTTCACCCAGGGCTCCGGCCGCAGCAGGTATTGCCCTTCTTTCTTTGATAGGTATCCCAGAGGACATTCCGGATCATGTTCGAAAAAAAGAAGCCATTTTTCCTCCACGGCCTGAGCGTAGATCTGTCTACGGACCTGGAGGGTGGTCATGGGGTAGAGGTCGTAGCCCATGATCCACGGAAGACGAATATGAGCCGTTGTAGGACACAGATCCGCAATAAAGAACATCACCCGACCTTCTGACTGGATCTTGACGGAATAGTGACCTGCCGTGTGCCCTGGGGTGTGCACGAGCTTCACACCGGGAACTACCTCGGGTTCTTCATCGAATATTTGCAATTGCCCTCTCTCCTGCAACGGCTTCCAGTTATGGGGAAAGTAGGTGGCCGCAGTTCGCTCATTAGGCTGACTGGCATCGTCGAATTCTTGTCGAGAGATCCAATATTTTGCTCGGGGAAAGGCGGGAACGATCTCCTTATCCCGGCGAACGGTATTTCCCCCACAGTGATCGAAATGAAAATGCGTATTGATCACGATATCAATATCACCTGGCCCCAGAGAAGCTCGGTCCAATTCCTTCATAACGTCCGTTTCGTGTTCAATACGGTAAATCTGAAGCTCCTTATCCGAGTATTTGAACCCGCAGCCGGTATCGATCAGAATGTTTTTGCCACCCGTCTGGATAAGAAGACAGTTCATAGCCAGCCGGATGCGATTCTGTGGGTCAGGAGGCGTTTTTTTCTGCCAAAGAGCCTTCGGCACAATCCCGAACATTGCCCCGCCGTCCAGCCACAGAGTCCCATCCGAGATGAGGTGCAGTTCCATTTGGCCCCATTTCACGATGATTCTCCAGGCAAGGACTGGGAAAGTTCAACCAGAACACCCCCTGTTGAATCGGGATGAACAAAGGCGATCAAACAGCCTTCGGCACCTGGACGTGGTTTTTCGTCAATGAGTTTGATGTTTCGTTCTTTCAGTTCCTCGAGCTGCTTCTCCAGATCCTCAACCTCGAAAGTGATGTGGTGCATCCCTTCTCCGCGTGCCTCGATCGAACGCTGAATGGGAGAATCGTCGTCAGTCGGCTCAATCAGTTCGATCGCGGAATCCCCCACCTTCATCACCGCGACCTTCACCTTCTGATTTTCAATGATTTCAATGGAATCCACCTCCAGGCCAAGCCTCTTGTAAAATTCCGCAGTCACGGCAATCGAGCTCGTTGCAATCCCCACATGTGCGATTCTCTTAACCATGGAACTCCTCCTCAAATCCCAATTCCCGCAGCAAATGATCCACGATGGTATAGGGATCCAACTCTCGAGTCATCATTTTTTCAGCGTACTGATCCAGTTTTTCATCGGGGATCCGCCCCAGAATCGTCGCGGTCAAACGCCGCGCGAGCAACTCCATGATCCGTTCCCGAAACAGATCAATACCGCCCTTTGTTTTCCCCGATTCCCCCGTTAGATTCCGATAATCCTGGATGGCCTCAGCAAGTTCAGCAATCCCTTTCCCCTGGGTGGCGACGGTCTGAACAATGGGAGGAGTCCAGCCATCCTTGCGTCCAGTTGCCAGGGACAAAAGCTCAGTCAACTCACCTTCTACAGCAGAGGCTCCTTCCCGGTCCGCTTTGTTGACAACATAGATGTCACCAATTTCCATGATCCCGGCCTTGAATGCCTGAATGTCATCGCCCATACCCGGAACCAGTATCACCAGGGTGGCATGGGCGGTTTTGACAATGTCCACCTCGTCCTGGCCCACCCCTACCGTTTCAACTATCAGAATTTCAAAATTGGCCGCATCCAGAATCATCAAGGCCTCGTCGACCGCAGCTGAAAGTCCGCCCAATTTTCCTCGCGTGGCCATGCTGCGAATAAAAACCCCGGGATTGGTAAACAGTGACTGCATACGTACACGATCCCCTAGAATCGCACCTCCCGAGAAAGGGGAGGTGGGATCAACCAGAATGATTCCTACCTTCACCCCGGAGTTCGTGTAGTGATGAGCCAGCTGATCGACCAGGGTGCTTTTCCCTGTGCCCGGACTTCCTGTCACGCCAATTACAAAGGCACGGCCTGTATGAGGAAAGAGTTCCCTGAGCAACTGACTGAGGTCCCTCCCGGCGGCGTTTTCCACCCGAGTGATAGCACGGGCAATAGCGCGCACCTCGCCATCAAGAATTTTTTGAGTCTGATCTGAAAGAATTTCCTTAGGAATGGTTCTGACTCTTGGTGGTCTTTATTTCAGCAATTCTCTGGCTACAACCATGCGTTGAATCTCACTCGTACCTTCTCCGATGGTTCCCAGCTTAGCATCTCGCCAGTACTTTTCCGGCGGGTATTCCTTGGTGTACCCGTAGCCTCCATGAATCTGAATCGCCTGCTCGGACACCCACACCGCCGCTTCACCGGCATAGAGCTTTGCCATGGAGGAGTGTCTCGGCACGGAAGCCTGTTGCTGCTGCTTGATCCAGGCTGCCTCATAGGTGAGCAGGCGTGCCGCCTCAATGCGGGTGGCCATTTCAGCCAGCTTCCATTGAATGGCCTGAAATTCCGCGATTTTTTGGCCAAACTGCTCCCGTTCCCTGGAATACTTGAGGCTGCAATCCAGAGAGCCCTGGGCAATGCCCAAAGACATGGCGGCAATGCTGATGCGCCCACCATCTATCACCTTCAAGGCATCCCTGAAGCCCTCCCCCTCCCTGCCTAACAGATTTTCCTCCGGCACACGGCAATCCTCCAGCACCACCGATGCCGTTTCACTGGAACGACAGCCCAGCTTGTTTTCCTTTTTCCCGGGCACCAGGCCCTCGGTATTCTTTTCGACAATGAAAGCGGACAGCCCGTGCTTACCCTTTTCCGGATCCGTGACGGCCAGAATCACATAAACATCAGCAGAACGTCCGTGGGTACAAAAACTCTTGGTCCCATTCAGGACCCAGGACCCGTTTTCTTTGACCGCACGAGTTCGAGCAGCGGCAGCATCGCTTCCCGAATCTGGTTCGGTCAGGGCCCAGGCCCCCAGTGCCTGCCCGCCGGCCAGTGGGGTCAGATAGCTTTCTTTCTGTGCCTCATTTCCAATCAGATCGATGTGATTCACAC
>JAPYTY010000261.1 GCA_029942065.1 Acidobacteriota bacterium
GGGTGGCAGCGGGACAGCGCCGATTTCTTTGTCGCTCCTCCTCCCCGATGGTCGCTTCGCGAACTCGACGCCGTCGCGCTCGCCACAAATGTCACCGTATTTATGAAACGAGGCACTTAGTGGGGCGGTAGTACCACCCACTGGGCAACAGTGGGAGAGAGGTGTGAAATCGTCGCCCGGATTGGGGGATTTGACCCACTGAAGCACCTGAGTCACACCCCTGGCCCCTGACTCCACTCCTCTCATCGGTTGACCGCGAAGTGAGCCAAGAACGGCACGAATAGGGATGGGAACTACAATTCGCCTCGAATGCAATCCAGTTTGGCGCGTTTGTTGCTAGGACACTGCTGTATGGCATCAGGGAATTTCTTGGGGGATCGACGAAAATCATCCCAAACAAAGGACGATCGGCCATGAAGATGATCCAAATTATTGTAGTAGGTTTTTTCTTAACAGGCGGTGCTCCGCTCCTGGCGGCACCCGAGGCCAGTGATTCCTCCCAGGAGCAGGAAGAAAAAGAGCCCACCAAACTTCCTTCCTATCACAACACCCGCTACCAGGAAGATTGGTCGGTTCTGCAGGGAGCGAATCACCCTTCAAGCGGGCCAGGGCCCTTCAAATTCATTCCTCTCAACGAAAGCGGCTCGGTCTATCTCAGCCTGGGGGGGGCAGGGAAGAGTTCGTTTTGAGGGCTGGAATGACTTTGGTTTTGGAGGTTCCGGTTCGCGAGATGACGGGTTTGGCTTGCTGCGAATACGTCTTCACGGGGACCTGGTTCTGGGACCTTACTTTCGTGTTTTTTTGGAGGGAAAGAGCTCGATTTCTACGGATCGCAACCTCCCCGGGGGCCGACGCATTCTGGACGTGGACACCGCCGATCTTCAAAACGTGTTCGTCGATCTGAAGATTCCCTTTGAGAGCGGGAACGGTACACTGCGCTTCGGCCGTCAGGAACTGCAATTGGGCAGACAACGCCTGGTAAGCCCTCTCAACTGGTCCAACACGCGTCCCAGGATGTTCGACGGATTCCGGGGAACCGTCGAGTTCGCCGAATGGCAACTTGACGGCTTCCATACCCGGTTTGTAAGAGTCCGGAAATACGCCTTTAACGGCAACAATGCGGGAACGGATTTCTCCGGCATTTACCTGACCGGTCCACCTCGCGAACACCTCGCGGCGGACTTTTACTGGTTTCGCCTGGATCGAGAGGTAAGCGTGTGGAACGGTGCTTCGGGACCGGAGGATCGACACACACTGGGAGTCCGACTGGGGGGAAGCCTGGCCCGTTCGGGCATCAACTTTGATGTGGAGGGAGCCTATCAGTTCGGAGATCACGGCACCACCGACATTCAGGCTTTCATGTTCGCCGGCGAGTTGGGTTACGCCTTCACTCAGGTCCATGGCGTCCCTCGCCTGCAACTGGGGTTTGACTGGGCCAGCGGAGATCAGGATCCCGCTGATGGAGAAGTGAATACCTTCAATCAGCTCTTCCCGCTGGGCCATGCCTATTTTGGCTTCATTGACATCGTGGGCCGTCAGAACGTTATGGACTTGAGTGGGAGATTTTCATTCAGTCCGAAACGGCCATTTTCAATCCGGCTGGACGGGCATTCTTTTGGCGGGCCGATACCAGTGATGCGCTTCACAACGCAGGTGGAGGGGTCGTCCTGCCAGGGGATTCTTTGCTGGCTCGCCGGATCGGAACGGAAACCGATCTCACTTTTCAATATCCGGTCAACCGCCATGTCGTTGTCACAACCGGGTACAGCCACTTTTTCCCAGGCTCGTTCGTTGAGGAATCGAAGCCGGCCCGAGGTATCGATTTTGGATACGTGATGATCCAGTATATTTTTTGAGGAGCCCTCTACCTGATGCTGAATCCATACCCTGAGTGCCACGATGCCAAGCGTCTAACGTCCGGCCTGAGAGCTATTTCTGCCTTTGGCGTGTGCGGTTGGAGTGGATCGGGGAAAACTACCCTCATCGAAGCGGTGGTTCCGCTCCTTCGCAAAAAGGGGCTCAAGGTGGCCGTTCTCAAGCGCACCGCTCACCCGATCGTCGTCGACCGTCACGGCAAGGACAGCGATCGTTTTTTTCGCGCCGGAGCGGATGTGCTTCTCGAGGGGCCGGACCAGGGACTCTTCAGGATGCGGGGTTCCCCGGGGGCGGATCTCAGTTCTTCTTTACGAACGCTGTCTCCCCTCTATGACTTGATTCTGGTAGAGAGCTGCAAGGAGACTCCTTTGCCCAGGGTATGGCTGACGGGCCCGTCCCATCGCCTGGCACCGGAAAGGGTTCGGGGAATCCTCACCACTCTCCCCTGGAACACCGACCGCGTTGAGGCGCTACTCGCGATACTGCAAGAGTGGCTGCCCCGGCAGTGGAGAAAACCGCCCGTATTCGGGTGCGTTCTCATCGGCGGTAAGAGCCGCCGCATGGGTTATCCCAAACACCTTATCGAGACCAGGGGGAAGACCTGGATTCAGCGCACTGTGGAGGTCCTCGAACCATTCACTTCCCAGGTGGTGGTGGCCGGGGGCACATCCGAGTTGTCCGGGGCCGTTCATCTGCCGGATGCCCCCGACGTTGGCGGCCCTATGGCCGGGGTTTTATCGGCCATGCGTTGGGCCCCCCACGTTTCCTGGCTGGTGGTGGCCTGCGATTTACCGCTTCTCTCCGGACCCTCTCTGGAGTGGCTCCTCTCGACCCGATCTCCCGGTGTCTGGGCCACCCTTCCACAACTCACGGGAGAGGGTCGGCGTATCGAATCATTACTGGCTCACTATGATTGGCGCGCCCGACGTCTCATCGAGGACCTGGCGGCTAAAGATGATTTTTCGCTTTCTCACCTGGGATTCCACAACCAGGTGAGCACACCCGCCCCTCCGGAGGGCCTGGAGCCGGCCTGGCAGGACGTCGACACGCCCGCCGAATTGGAACAGGTGGGTTAGCCCATCATGGTCGCCCAGTACATCCGTCCTGCCTGAGTGAAATCAACCGAATTCGGGGCCCAACTAACTACCAGCAGGTCTCCTGATCGCTGAGCCGGATCCGGTTGGTTTCGTTGTGTTTCCCTAAGACTAATGAAGTTTAGAGACTTACCCAAGAAGGCCTGCCTCAAGGCACTAAGGAGGGGAAGAAGGGGGGAGGGGCCTCAGGCCAGATTTCCCCAGATCTTCTCCAGATCGGGTGGAGTCCACCAGCGCTCGAGCCCCAGGTCTTCCATAATTATCTTGGCCGCATTGTAGCCCGGCGCACCCGTGATGTTTCCGCCTGGATGACAGGAAGAACCTGCGATATAGAGCCCTTCAATGGGCGTGCGGTACTGCGAGCACTCTGGAAAAGGACGGTTGTACAAAAACTGATCGGGATTGAGCTCTCCACACATCCAGTCCCCATACCGCATGTTGGGAAAATGCCGCTCAATATCCAACGGACTCAATCCGTAGGAATACACGATGGTATCCTTGTTGATGTTGGGAGCGAATTCCCCGAGCAGCTGAACTTCCTTCTCCGTCACCTCATCCAGGAGATCATCCCAGTGCTCAGGTCCTCCATCCTCCAGGAAATAGGGTGCCACCTGCCAGAACCAGGCTACATGTTTCCCTTTGGGAGCCTGCCACGGATCAAAAATACTGGGAACCCCTCCGATCAGCTGCAGCCGGGTCGGAAATCGGCCGGCTCGACAATCTTTCTCCAGGATCTTGACGTCTTCGGTGCTCTCTACCCCCATGATAATGAGCCAGGCATCTCGTGCCTGGGGCTCCCATTCCGCCGCCTCCCACAGGGGTTGCTCATCCAGCGCCAGATGGACGGTGAACACCGGTGTGACCGGCGAATACTTGAAGTTCTCGGCCCTCTCCTGGAGTTTGGGATCGATTTTGTTGCCGCCGATCAATTCCAA
>JAPYTY010000262.1 GCA_029942065.1 Acidobacteriota bacterium
CATCGACACTCACCTGCACTCTGCCTGGGTGACTCGCCCGGCGCGAGACCGCAGTGTGCCTGCTCCATTCAGCGATCGGGATATCAATTGGGACAGCCTTGAGAGTGCTCTGGAGGGTTTGCGGACCCTGGTCGAGGGAGCCGAGCCGGGAAAATTTTTCGCCCTTAGCGGTCCCAGCAACCCGGTCGTCAACCACGAATTGAACCGATCCATTCTGGATTCGGTTGCTCCTGACAATCCTCTTTACATCGAGGCCATGAACGACCAGGTGGTGGCCAATAGTCTGGTTCTGGAAAGAATTCCCAAGGACGTCCCGGGCATCGTGCGGGATGAGGACGGAGAGTTGACGGGCCACCTCAGAGGAGCGGCTGCCGGAATCCCAGGTTTCGAGCTGGAGCCGTGGCCGGAGATCGAGTCGTTGATGGAGCCTCAGAAAGCCTCCTTCCGGCGTCACAACGAGCTGGGATTGACCACCCTGATGGGCCGGGCCGGAGGGCTGGAGGTCACGGTCTTCAGAGACCTGATGATGCGCGGGGAGCTGACGATGAGAGTGCGCGTGGCTCACCATTTCCTGCGCCAGAACGGCTATCCGGAAGCTTATTTGAAAAGACTGGGCAATCTGACCGACTTTGGAAACGACTGGTTCAAGATCATCGGGACTTCGGTCCAGGTCGTTGATGGAACCTCCAGCAATGGATCGGCCAACACTTCCAGTGCCAAGCTCAAGCTTCTTCCGGGGGATCCCTACGGACCTTTTGGAATGAACAAATGGGAGGAAAGCGGCGATCTGGCTACCAGTGATCGTCAAAGTCTCATTCTGGCCAATCGTTACGGTTGGTCGGTCTCTTCGCTGCACAGCAGCGGCGATATGAGCAACACGCTGATGCTGGAAGCCTTCGAGGAAGCCCACCAGGAACGATCTCTGGTCGGTCGTCATTTTGGAATCGACCACGGCTTGATGTTGAAGCCCGAGCATTACGAGAAGATCAAGGAGATGGGTGTCATTCCCAGTATCTATTCCAAGGCCATGTACAGCAATGATGCTCTG
This sequence comes from Acidobacteriota bacterium, assembly GCA_029942065.1. Taxonomy (GTDB): domain Bacteria; phylum Acidobacteriota; class UBA6911; order RPQK01; family JADFOI01; genus JAPYTY01. Next base: position 1,049 of record JAPYTY010000262.1, read on the forward strand.
GTTGAGATGTACGGAATGGACGAGGTGTACAAGATGCAGCCGGTCAAATCCATGATCGATGCGGGGATCCGTCCGGCCGCAGAAGCGGATGCCTTCAATCACCGAACCGCGGCACCTCTTTTCAACATCCAGAACTGGGTGACGCGCATCGACCAGAAAGGCCGCCAGCTGGATCCGGAAGAGAAGATCAGCCGGGAAGAGGCCCTTTATCTGTACACCCTCTGGGCTGCAGCCTACAGCGGCGAGCAGGATATTCTAGGTTCCATCCAGCCCGGAAAGCTGGCCGACCTGGTGGTGCTGGCCGGAGACTACATGACCTTTCCCGAAACCGACCTGGAGAAACTGCGGGTTTTGATGACAATCACCGGCGGGAAGGTTGTGTACGAAGTCGAAAACGCCTTCTAACCACAAAGACGCAGAGAAGATTTTCACCACAAAGACACAAAGACACAAAGACACAGAGACACAGAGAAGATAACTGAATCAGGGCGGGACGCCCTGACTCAGACTCTGTCGCTCCTTTGGAGCGAGGCCCGAGATGAGGCGGCCCTCCGGAATCGGCGCACTGAGGCGCCTCCCACATTCCAGACCAAGAAAACTTTGGGGCTGTCTTGCTTTTCCAACTTTCCGATCGCCAGGAACCCACAATCGACTAGGAAGAAAAGGGCGGTAGGCCGAATTGTGCAGAGGGTCTCGGTACGAAGCGACGAATGCGCCGACCTGACAAGGCTTGCGACGGGAGACCGACCAAGCGTAACGCAGTCAGGGCGGATGGATCTTCGTTCCTCAGATGAAGGCGGCGTTGCTGCAGTAGAGATCCACAGCACTGTTCGGCCTAGAGGATGGGTGCGAAGATGAAGTGGATTGTCACCGAAATCACCATCAAAAACGCGGTGCCCACGACTCCCACCTTGATCATCTCCTTCATATCCAGGTAACCGGAGGCAAAGGCCGTCCCGGCCGAGGCACCCGACCAGGGAAACAGGATTCCCACGGCCAGGTTGGTGACCAGAATGGCGATGCTGACCGGGTTGAATCCAAGCTCCATGGCGGCCGGAATAAAAATGCTGCAAAAGAGGGTGGCGGCGGCGGTTCCTGAGAAAAGGTTGGTGCCCACCACCACCGAACCGGCGGCCACAAAGGGAAGTCCGGTGGCGCCGATTCCCAGTCCCCCGAGGATACCCTGTGCGTATTCCAGAACCCCGAAGTCCATCAGGGCGTCAGCCATGGCGACTCCACTCGTGCACAGGAAGATGATGTTCCACGGGGCTTTCTGAGCCACATCGTTCCAGACCAGGGTTCCCTCGGCCTTCTTGAGGTTAACGGGCAGGAGGAAAAGGAGAATAAGAACGGTGGGGGGCACCACCCAGGTAGCCAGGGCACCCCGCAAATAAAGGGAAAGGGGATGTTCTGCTCCCAGCACCAGAGCGACAATCGAGGGCCCCGTGAACATCAGGACCATGGCGCCAAAGGCCACCAGAACATTAATTTCCGCTCGGCTCAGCTTACCCAGCTTTCGAAGCTCGTCCTGGATGAATTCGCTTCCTCCCGGGATTTTGCTGATCTCCGGCGGAAAGAAGAAACGCAGCAGAAGCCAGAAGGTCACCAGAAGTGTGGCAGAAAGAGGTACTCCTACCTTCATCCATCTAAACCAGCTGATGTATTCCCCGGCCAGACTATCCGAGAGGGCCACCGCGATGACGTTGTGAGGACCTCCCGCCAGAGTTCCCACGCCCCCGGCCACGGCGCCGTACAGCGTTCCCAGGGCCAGAAAGGAGGCCAGGCGGCTCTTTTGGCCTGGCGGGGGGTTGATGTCTCCCACACTGGAGATGTAGGCAAAAAGAGACATCCCGATGGGCATCATCATGGCGATCACACCGGCATCGGCAATGAACCAGGAGAGGATGGCGGCCACAAACATGTACATGAAGGTGAGGGCGGCCGTACTGTTGGCCACTCCCTTGAGTCGCAGGAAGACGAGCGCGATGCGTTTGGCCACCCCGTGTTTCTCCAGGGCATAGCCCAGCATGGAAATGCCCAGCAGCCAGAAGAAAAGTCTCTGGCCGTAAAGACCCGTGGCATCTCTGATCGACATGACCTGGAATACAGGGAAAACGAACAGTGGAAGCAGCGCCGTGATGCCCCAGGGTATCGGCCGAGCCATCCACCAGAACACCGCCCAGACGAAGGTGGCCAGGGTGACCTGACCTTCGTAGGAAAGGCCTTCCATGGGTGCCAGGTAGACGGCAACAAAGACCGCCGGCCCACCAAGTATTTTCAGTAGAGGTCCCAGGTTGCTACTCATAATGCGTGTAATGAGCTTTTATAACCCAAGCAGGTGTGGGTAGCAAGACAAAATAGGTTTTCTTAGGGGACTTGACTCGATGTCCCCATTTGCGATTGTATAACCTGGTTCAAGTAGTGTTTTGAAACCGGCAGAGAGAAGTGGCAGCCGAATGCTCAGTATCAACAGGCTTTCCCTGGATGAAGCCAATATCCTGATTGAAGGGGCTGAGGAGAAGTCCCGCGAAATCGAAGTGCCCATGTGTATTGCTGTGGCCGATGAGTCGGGAAATCTGATTGCCTTCACCCGGATGGACGGAGCCAAGATTTCGAGCATCTCAATCGCGATAGACAAGGCCTTTACAGGGGCCGCTGCCCGCAAAGGGACCCATGAATACAGTCAATTGTGTGTGCCCGGCCAGCCCACTTTTGGAATCCATGTAACCAATCAGGGGCGATTCTCGATTATAGGAGGAGGCCTTCCCATCGTGATTGATGGCGATGTGGTGGGGGGCATCGGACTCAGTTCCGGCACCGCCGGGCAGGACCAGGTGGTGGCTCAGGG
>JAPYTY010000263.1 GCA_029942065.1 Acidobacteriota bacterium
ATGGAACTCACGATCATGATGGTGTAAAGGAAGGGAAGGGAGGACCAGACTTCGATCACCCTCTGTCCAAGAATATCCAGCTTTCCACCAAAATATCCAATCCCTGCTCCTACCAGGATCCCGAACAGGAAGCTGAAGATCAGAACCAGCAGCGCGAAGGTCATCGAAACATTGAAGCCGTAGGCAAGCCGGGCGAAAATGTCGCGGGCTCGATCGTCGGTACCGAACCAGTGGGTCGCGGAGGGCGAGTGAGGAGGGGCCCCGTCCAGTTCAAACAGGGATTCGTTGGGACTGTAGGGGTAGGGGGGCAGCAGCATCCAGTTTTCGTTGCCCTGCCGGGTGAACTGCTCCTTGAGCAGACGGTAGTCCGGTTCGCCGATGGTGGTCATGTTGAATGCTTCCGGCCCGTAAAATTGCAGCATCGGAAAATAAAACTGGCCGTCGTAACGGACCACCAGCGGCTTGTTGTTGATCAGCATGGGCAGGGCCAGTGAGATCAGATAAGCGAAAAAGATGATCAGGAACGAGCAGTAGCCGCGCTTCAGGGCTCGAAACTTGCGCCAGCGCTTTCGGAAAATGGATTCGGGAGGCTGGGATTGTGTTAGCTGCGTCATCTGGAGTGTGGGAGGCACCTCAGGTGCCGAATCCGGTTGGTCGTCCATTTTCTAGCCGCTCCCTACCTGAATCGTATTCGCGGATCCACCACCACATAGACCATGTCGGAGATGATGTTGCCCAGCAGCATGAGCAGGCTCGAGATCACCAGTATGCCGAGGGCCACCGGGTAGTCTCTTTGCAGGATCGAGGTATAGCCGAGGTATCCCATTCCGTCGATGTTGAAGACTTTTTCAATCAGAAAAGAGCCCGCCAGGATCAGGCTGAAGAAATGTCCCAGTCCGGTGGCAATGGGAATCAGGGAATTACGCAGGGCATGCACGAAGATGACCCGCCGTTCGCTCAGACCCTTGGCAAAGGCGGTGCGCACGTAGTCCTGACCCAGGTTTTCCATCAGGGAGTTCTTGGTCAAGATGGTGAGGGTGGCAAACGAACCGACCATATAGCAGATGACCGGCAGGATCATGTGATGTACCTGGGCGGCGATCTTCTGCCCGAAGTTGAGGAGCTCCCAGTTGTCGGGCCGAAATCCTCCCAGCGGGAAAAGGTTCCAGAAACTGCCCCCGCCAAATAGTACCAGCAGGGCCGTTCCCAGGGCCCATCCGGGAATGGAGTATCCCAGGAACACGATGAAGCTGCTGGCAAAGTCGAACCGGGAACCGTGCCGAACCGCTTTGAGGACTCCCAGCGGAATGCACACCAGATAGCTCAACAGAAAACCGGTGAGACCCAGGAACACGGAAATGGGGAACCTCGATTTGATGACATCCCACACCGGATCCTGGTAGATATAGGACCGTCCCAGATCCAGGTGAACCAGGTTCCACAGCCACTGGGCATAACGAATATGCACGGGTTTATCGAATCCGTAGTAGCGCCGCATCTCCTCCAGAGCCGCTTCGGGAAGATCGGTTTCCATCGCCCGGCCCCCTCCTACCCCGCCTTCCTGCATGACGGCCATCTTGAAATTCATGATCTGGCGTTCCATGGGGCCGCCGGGAACAAAGTGCATGATCAGGAAAACCGCCAGGGTGATGCCGATGAAAGTGGGTATGATCAAAAGAAAACGGCGAATGAAATAACTGGTCATGGTGCTTCTTGAGGGGCGATCACCTGTTCGAATTCCAGCCAGTAGCGATTATCGGTATTCCCCACCTCCAGCTGGATCGTTGAATCCCCACGGGCCTCATGCAGGTTCTGCAGTTTTTCCGGATCGAACCACCACAGCGAGGGAGGATCGGCGTAGTCCCCGACGCGGGTGATGGTCCCCTCCGGGGCTCCAAACTGATTCCAGTAGACAAAGCGGTGAAAGGGGCCGGTCCACTGGAGCATGTAGTGGAACTCATTGGCCATGATGCCGTCGATCTCCCGGATGGCGGCAATGCGATCCTCCAGGTCGAACATCCGGTCATAGGCATCGCAGATCTCATCGATCCGGGCATTTTTGATTCCCGTGATGTTGTTGGTGTTGTCGGGGTCGGCCAGAGAGGAGTGAAAGGTGTTCTCCGGATTCGGGTAGAGCAGCCCGCCCCACCCCGCCATGACCAGATCGAACTGTCTTTCCATCATCAGCTTGAACTGGGCCTCCGGTGTCACCAGCCGTAGATTGACGTTGATTCCCACCTTGCGCAGATCCTCCTGATAGATGGTGAAGTATCTTTCGAAGCTCTTTTGACGGTACAAAATTTCCATTTCAAAGGGTTGGCCGTCCTTGACCAGTCGTCCCCTGGAGTCGCGTTCCTTCCAGCCGGCCTCCGCCAGCACCTCCATTGCCAGTTCCGGATCGTACAGGATCCGGGGATTTTCGGGGTCCTCATAGATGCTGCCCTGGAAGTAGGAGTGCATCAGCTCATATTCGTTGTACATGAGTTTCTCGACCATCTGTTCCCGATTGAACAGATGGAACAGGGCCTTCCGCACCCGCACGTCGTCAAAAGGGGCTCTTCGCGTATTGAATGCCAGGCCCTGGATTCCGTTGGGCGAATGATTGAAAATTTTGCGCTTTTGAATCAGGCCCCGCCCGATCAGGTCGAATTCCAGTTCCTCCACCCACCTCTGGGCCTTGGTGAGGTAGAAGTTGTCCAGATCGCCCCCCTTGAGCATTTCAAATTGCAGATTGTCGTCTCGTACCACGATCTCCCTGATCTGATCAAAGTTGTTCAGACCCACATTGCGACGGTGGTCGTTTGCCCAGTAGCCCTCGCGTCTCTGGATGGTCACGGAATTTCCCTTGTCAATACCGGCTTCCAGAACATGGTAAGGCCCCGTTCCGGGAAGCATCTTGAAGTTGTATTCTTCCAGGTAGGTCGCTCCGTCCATCTCCTCGAGCACCTGGGCCGGCAGCACCGACATGCCCGAAAAATAAAGAAAATTGCGCCAGTTCACCTTGAGGCTCTTGACGCTGACAATGTATTGGCTTTCGGCGATGGGTTCTTCGAATTTGCCCCAGGTCAGGCGGTAAAAGGGAGCCTGCAGCCCCTCATCCATATAAAAATTCCAGGTGGCCACCACGTCCTCGGCCGTCACGGGCCGGCCGTCGGCCCAGCGGGCATTGGGGTTGATCCGAAAGCGGTAGGTGGTCTGGTCCCTGGAGATTTGCCAGTGGGTGGCCAGGGCCGGAATGTATTCCAGGGTTGTGGGATGCTGACTCAAAAGTGATTCGTAAGCCATGGCGGCAATCATGAAGTTCAGGCCGGTATTGGATTCGGGGCCGACCATTCGTAGGGTTCCCGGGAAGTTGGGCATTCCCTCCCGGTAGGTCCCACCCTTGATGGCCCGGGGATCCCCGATGAGGTCAAAATTGGTGTTGGTCTCCCAGCCCTCGCCGGTGAATCCCACTCCTCCTTCTTCAGCCGGAACTGCCGGATCCGCTCCAGCATCTCCGTCCGGAAAGACCGGATAGTCATTCTTGTCCATGGAGACGGGTTCCGGCGGTACCCGAAGGTCGGGCATCACAAAATCGGTCTCGGTTGAATAACTGCAGCCGGCGGCCCCCAGCAGGGCGCTCATGATACTGAGACTCAAGGCTTTTCTCATGGTCCTGGTTCCTTTCTTGGTCAGGGAGACAATTGTAAGACGTTGCTGCTGCGGATGTAAAACCTGGCAGCAGGGGGAAAGGGGCTCAGGCTGTTTTTTCCAGGGGGCGTGCGGATGTCACCACCAGGACACGAAGAAGAGGTTTTCACCACAGAGACACAAAGACACAGAGATGAAAAAGCGCTTGTCGCTCCTTCGGAGCGAGGCCGGAGAAGTGAGTGTAGGGGCGCACTGAGTGCGCCC
>JAPYTY010000264.1 GCA_029942065.1 Acidobacteriota bacterium
AACCTGGGGCTCACGCCCCAGGCTATTCTATGCCGCCCCTTCAGGGCTCCGGAAACCTGAAACGTGAAACCTGAAACGCGCCGGTCGAAGACCGGCGCTCTTACAAGACGGGATCTTCTGAGGTCAGTGTAATGCGTTCCTTCGCCAGGAGGTCTCTGAAACGCTCCCCCCGGTCGATGATTCGCAAGGGGGGTCGCGAGTGACGGAGCTTCTTTTTTTCCTGGTCGGTTTCGCCCTCGAGAATTTTCATCGAATCGCGATCGATCACAGTCCCGTAGTCGTGGCGGGCGGAGTCCATAGAGACCCGGCCCAGCCTCACATCCTGGAGTACCCTTTCCGGCTCGCGATCCAGCGGATCCCCCCAGCCGCCGCCACCCGGGGTCAGGATGCGCAGGACATCTCCGTTTTTGATCGGGACGAAATCGGTCTTGTTGGGAATGGACAACTCCTGGTCGGTCTCCGGGTTGAGGGCGTAGAGGCTGCCGGCACCCGCATCGCCGCCGCTGGCTCCAAAGGGTTGAAGCAGCATGCGATCATCGGCGACCATGATGAACCCCTCCGTTAGAAAGCGAATTTCCTTCAAATAGCCCATGCCTCCCCGGAATTTTCCCGGTCCCCCGGAGTCGGGCCTCAGGGCCAGCTTTTCCACCTGAACCGGATAAAAGGTTTCAAAGAATTCACAGGGCATGTTGCGACCTCTCACATTGGCCGTGACGCAGTCATCGCCATCGGCGTAGGGACGGGCCCCGGAACCGGCTCCCATCACATCGCGGATCAGGAATTGTTGACCCTCCCGGTCTCGGGCCACCAGCGTAATGACGCAGCGGGTGTCCGAGGAGCCGGTTCCTCCGCCCGCCATGGCCTTGACCAGAGCGCCCATGCAAACCTCTGTCAAACGGAAGATCGTCCAGTGACGATGGGAACAGGAAGCGGGGAACTCCGGGCTCAGAATGGTTCCCTTTGGGATGACTGCTTCCAGTACCTCCTTTTGCCCGTCATTCATGACGATCTCGGGAGCCAGCAGGCGCAGGATGCAGGAGAGATATTTGATGTAGTATTCCTGATCGGCCGGGCAGTTGATGGAAACGCTGGCTTGATCCCCTGTCCCTGCGAAGTCGAACACCATATGGCCTGAGGTCTTACGAAGAGTGACTTTCATTCTCACGAACTCCGACAATTTCTGCCGGGACATTCCAGCCGTCTCAATGAAGTCCTCGAAGGGGTACTCTCCTTCAGGGATCTGAGGGAGCACCTCCTCCTTGAGGGTGCGGGCGCAGCGGGCCAGGAGCAGATCGAAGCATTCCTCGACCGCTTCCAGACCATAGCGGTGAAACAGTTCGGTGATACGCCGGACTCCAATCTTGCAGGCGGCGATTTCTGAATCCAGATCTCCCTGAAGCATTTCCGGATAACGGGAGTTGTTGAGGATTGTCTGGTATAGCGCTTGGTTGAGCCGGCCCCCTTGATACAGCTTGACGGGAGGTATCACGAGTCCTTCCTGAAAGATTTCGGTGGCCTCCAGGGGCATACTGCCGGGGCTCACACCTCCCACATCGTGGACGTGTCCATAGACCTGAATAAAGGCGATGATCCGGCCCTCCCACAGGACCGGTGCGGTAATGCAGATATCGGGCAGATGGGAGATCCCTCCTCCCTTGTAGGGATCATTCCAGATAAAAAGGTCCCCCTCCCTGGTGTCCTCGGCAAAGCCTTCCAGGATGGGCTGGACGTTGGCGGCGGAAGAAACGGCTGAGATCCCCCGGCCGTGCCGGTCAAAGATGGCGGCCCGGTAGTCATGCTGCTCTCGAATGACGGTGGAGCGCGCCGTTCGTTCTATTTGAAGTTCCATCTCCTTGCGGGAGGACTCGATGGTACCTTCCACGATCTCCAGCAAAATGGGATTGGCCGCCGAGGCTGATAAGTTCATGTCATTGCAGCAGGTCAGGGGATTCTATCCTGACTGGAGCCTTTTCACCACAAGGACAACAAGAAGATGATTTCACCACAGAGACACAGAGACACAGGAAGAGAATTCTTTTCTTTGTCTTATCCTCCCAATCTCAGCCAAAACAGTAGGGGCGCACTCAGTGCGCCCCTACAACAGGCTGCAGGATCGTGCCAACTTGGAACGTGAAACGTGGAACCTGGAACGTGGAACGGCGCTGGTCGAAGACCAGCGCTCTGTGCACCACCGCACCACCTGTAGACAGGGCTCTGAGCCTTTGATACTTTTCACCTCAAGAAGGAGTGTAACTCATGGCCCTACAGTACACGGATCCATACGACCTGGTGGTGGTGGGAGCAGGGATGGCCGGCCTCACTGCCGCGGCCAGGATAGCCCGGGCGGGGGTCAATCCTCGAACGGGAGGTCGACTGAGGATTGCCCTGATTGAACGAGGTCCTTATCTGCAGGGTGAGCCCCGGCCTGGTTATGGCCATCCGGTTCGCCGCCGAATGTTCACCAATATCATGAGTGAGTTTCGGGAAAACAACCGCTATCGGATGGGTGTTTATCCACAAGGTCCTGATGGTCCCAACACTTTTGCCATCCCTGCGGGATCCTTGGTAGGAGGGGGATCGCTTCACTATGGAGCCAATACCCGGGATCCTCATCCCATCGACTATGTGGCCTGGCAACAGGAGACCGGCGTCGATTGGACCGAAGCTAACTTCAGGGCATCCGCCCAGGAAATTGTCGAGATGTTCAACATTCACGATCGGCCGGAGGAGCTGCTCACCAAATTCGACCTGGACTTTCGTCAAGCCGGAAACGATCTCGGACTTGAAGTTAGCACCAGTTCAGTGGCGAAGCAGAACTGTCTGCTGAGTGGATTCTGCGATGCCATCAATATGTGTAAGTATGATGCCCGCAGTGGAAGTTTTGTTGCCTACCTGCCCATTGCGGAAAGGCACGGTGTTGAAATCATCGGCGATGCAGAGGTCCAGAAAATCGTCATTGAAAATGGCCGGGCCACCGCCGTCGCCTTTAATCAGGATGGCTCGGACTACCTGGTAAAAGGGGACAAGATCATCATTTCCTGCGGCATTCTCGGGAGTCCGGTGTTGCTCATGCGTTCTGGCTACGGATCCCGGGAAGACCTGGGAAATGACTTGCTCGTGGAGAATGGCAACGTCGGCCGCAACATCGATGGCCGGGCCGGACCCCTCAATGTCTATGGATTCTTCGACCTGCCCATGAGTGATGGCGAATTTCATGATGGAGGCTTCCACCTGTTTCGGGACACCCGGTCCGATCGTATTCACGACCGGATCCAGCTTCGTTCTTTTCATCCCGAAGTGGGAAAACCACACCAGGTGGCCTTGAATTCCCTGGCTCCGCAATTTGGGCGGAAGCACAAGGACTACATGCGCCAGATTTGCAACCCTTCGATACCTTCTGTCCATCGGGATCAACTTCTCAAACGGGGGCGGGTGACAGTGGTGGTGGTACGTCCCAGCCGGATCTTGGGCCGGACCAACAGCAAAGCGCAGATCTTTTACGATATCAACCATTCCAGCATCCAGACTCTCTTCGAGGAGGGTGCCCAGCTGGCAGATCAAGTACTGCGATCCATGAATGCCAGGAATGTGGAGGTGGATCAGCGGCCCATTCGTCTTGCCAGCTTTTTCGCCTGGGCGGGCTCCTGCCGGGCGGGGACCGACCCCGGGAATTCCGTTGTCAACCAGTACGGAGAATCCCACGAGGTGGAAAATTTATTCGTCTGTGACGCCAGTGTTCTCCCCCGCTGTGCCAGCCAGGGCTACGGGGGACCAACGGCCACCGTGGCCGCATTCATCTCCGAGAGGATCGTTCAGCGCCACTTCACTTAGGATTTTCACCACAGAGACACAGAG
>JAPYTY010000265.1 GCA_029942065.1 Acidobacteriota bacterium
CCCCAGGCCCATCCACGCCGGCCGCTCTGGGTTATCAGATGCCACCGGAATGGCATCCTCACCAATCCACCTGGCTGGTATGGCCCAAAAATTCCACCACCTGGCCCGGTTCCGTTCCCCGGGTCGAGGACACTTACCTGCGCCTTCTGGATTTACTGACACCCGGCGAACGGGTGGACCTGCTGGTTGACGACGCCGAAACCGAGGAATCCATCCGTGAGCGCCTGGGGTCGACCGCTGTATCTGCTGAACGGGTGGTGTTCCATCACATCAAGACCACCGACTCCTGGATCCGCGACTATGGCCCGAATTTCCTTTTACGTAAAACCCAGGGCAAGATCGAACCGGCCTTCAACCATTGGAAATTCAATGCCTGGGGCAACCGGTACGAGGATCTCAAAGAGGATGCCGACATTCCGGAACGACTTCAGACCACCCTGGACATGCCCCGCTTCCAACCGGCTCTCGTGTTGGAAGGAGGCTCCATCGAAGTCAATGGAACAGGTGTATGTCTGAGTACTCGACAGTGCCTACTGAATCCGAATCGAAATCCTTCTCGGTCCGAAGCCGAGATCAGCCAATACGTGATGGACTACCTGGGCATTCGTCACATCGTATGGCTTTCCCGCGGAATCACGGGTGACGACACGGATGGGCACGTGGATAATCTTGCCCGTTTCGTGAATCGCCGCACCCTTGTGTGTGCGCTTGAGGAAGATCCGGCTGATGAAAATTATGAAGCTCTGCAGGAAAACTATCAGCGCCTGCAGGAAGCCCGAGATGATCAGGGCAACCCGTTTGAAGTCATCCCTTTGCCCATGCCGCTTCCGGTCGAGAGAGACCTGGGAAGACTTCCGGCAAGCTACGCAAATTTCTACATTGCCAATCAGCGAATTCTCCTTCCAACCTTCGGCCATCGGAGGGATGAGCAGGCAAGAGACATCCTCCAGAGAGTTTTTCCAAATCGGCAGGTTGTGGGCATCGACTCCAGAACGCTCATCTGGGGCCGAGGTTCCTTGCACTGTCTCATCCTGCAACAACCGGTACCCCGCAATGTCAACCTGACTTGACACCTGAGGCGTCAAAATGTTGACCCTTGTTCACATTTCCAGCCTTCACCGGCGGCGCTTGAATCCAATCAAACCATTTATAATAAAAAACTTGCAATTAATTTTGAGCTTTGCCAAATTTATGGCACAGCATGTGCTTGGCTTCTTTCATAATCTGAAGGAGGCTTGTGAACAAAAAAGATAGAAGGATAACAACCCGATTCGGCTTACCCCTTCAGGGAGTCCTGACACAGGAACAGGAAGGCCAGGAAATCGAAAAGATCGTCGTGGTCAAAGATATTGACGGAGAAGGCGCCTATTTCCTGGCCAAAATCCATCCCGTTATTGGAAAAAAGGCCAAACTTCATCTCATGGGGGTTTTCAATCAAGCGCAAATCTCGTTCGAGGTGGCTGGAACGGTCTTGCGTGTCGATGAACTGAAGGACGGGACCTGCGGGTTTGCAATTAAATTCGCAGACGGTTGGAATCCGGAATCCAGCGGGTCCTCGAACGGTGCCGCAAGCGTCTAAAGGCTCCTATCCCAATTGGAACTAGAGATCTTCCGAGTTCCGGATCTCTTCGATCTCTTTCTCCATCTTGCCATACAGCCGCTGCTTTTCACTCACCAATCGCTGATTCATTTTTTCCACTTCGTCGAAGGCTCCGGAAATGAGCGCCTCCTTGATAAGCGATTGAGTGCCGATTTCTTCTTCAGCTATGCGGGCTTGATAATTGCTTCGAATTTGGGTGATGGCCTGCTTCTGCTCTTCACTCAGCTTGGCCACGGCCATGTCCTCCTGACCCTCCAGCTTTTCAAGTGCCAGTTCCCAGGCAGATTTCAGTTCGTCAGCCATTTTCTACTCCAAAAAAAGAGGATGAGAAGGGCAACTCTCTTGCAATTCCTGGCAGCCCTCCTCCATCCGGGCTTGGACCGGAGGTCGCAAAATAAGGAGCTAATCTTCGTAGATTATATCTCCAAAGGTCTGTCCAGTGGGAATCATGGGCAACACATGCTCTGTAAAAGGAACCACTACGTCCAGCAGGTAGGGCTCATCCAAGGCAAGCATTTCATCCAGCGCCTCGGAAACCTCATCCTTCCTGCTGATGCGGCGACCCTTCACACCGAAGCCTTCGGCGATTGCGACGAAACTGGGATAGATGCTCTCCGGATCACGGGGATCGCCGATGTAGGTATGGGCCCGATTGGAGTCGTAGAATCGATCCTCCCACTGCATCACCATGCCCAGATGCTGGTTGTTCATGATCACCGCCTTGACGGCGATCTCCTCGATGTGGGCGGTAGCCAGTTCCTGTAGGTTCATCAAAAAACTGCCGTCCCCGTCGATGTCAATAACCTGCCAGTCCGGACACCCCAGCTTGGCCCCCAAGGCTGCCGGGTAACCAAAACCCATGGCCCCCAGTCCGGCGGAAGTCAACAGAGTCCGAGGGTACAAGAATTTGAAGAACTGAGCCGCCCACATTTGATGCTGCCCCACACCGGTCGTGATTATGGCCTTCCCCTGGGTCTTCTCGGAAAGTTGTTCCAGGACATACTGGGGCAGGATGTCCTCCCCGTTATCTTCATAACGGTAAGGCTTTTGCTGCTTGACGCCGTCCAGTTCCTGAACCCATCCCGAGTAATCCTGCTTGCCCAGATCCATCTTGTTGAGCTCCTGCAGCACGTGTCGGATGTCGCTGGTAACGGGAATGTGGGCCTCCTTGATCTTGTTGATCTCCGAGGCATCGATGTCCACATGGACGATCTTTCCGTGCTTTGCAAACTCTTCCACCTTGCCGGTCACCCGATCGTCGAAACGGACACCGAAAGCCAACAGCAGATCCGCATGGTTGACGGCATAATTGGCGTAAAAGGCTCCGTGCATCCCCAGCATGTCAAAACAAAGAGGATGATTGGAGGGAAACACTCCAAGTCCCAGGACGGTCATCACCACGGGAATCCCCGTCTTCTCCACAAACTCGCCCAATTCCTGGGAGGCATTCCCGCAGATGGTCCCATTACCGGCATAAATAATGGGCTTTTGTGCACCCCGGATGGCCTCGGCAATATGCTCGAGTTCCCTCTTTCGAGCTTCAATATAAGGCCGATAGCTTCGCATCTGAACCTCTGAAGGCCACTCGGGAACACACTCGGACTGCTGAACATTCTTGGGAATATCGACCAGAACCGGTCCCGGACGCCCGGAGGACGCCAGATGAAAAGCTTCCTTGATGATCCGGGGCAGATCTTCAACATTTTGAACCAGATAGTTGTGCTTGGTAATGGGGCGACTGATACCCACCACATCGGTTTCCTGAAAGGCATCCTTCCCGATCAACCAGGCGGGCACCTGTCCGGTAATAGCCACAATCGGGACCGAGTCCATCTTGGCATCGGCGAGTCCCGTGATCAGGTTGGTCGCCCCGGGCCCGGAGGTGGCGAGTGCCACTCCGACCTTGCCGCTAGCCTTGGCATATCCTTCAGCCGCAAAGATTCCTCCCTGCTCATGTCGCGGGAGAATCACTCGCATTTTTCGATCTGAACCGACCCGGGTCAAGGCCTGATGGATTTCCATGGAGGCTCCCCCGGGATATCCGAAGATTACCTCGACCCCTTCCCGTACCAGCGCTTCCACGGTAATATCGGAACCCTTAAGAGCTTTTTCTGTCATCATGGCATTCGGCGACATATTATCTTTTCCTCAATTGTTTTTAGCCCGTATCATGCATAATCCCAGCTATAAGGGTAACATATGATTCTAGCTGTTCGGGGCAGTTCAAGGCAACCGGGAGGCTGGCCT
>JAPYTY010000266.1 GCA_029942065.1 Acidobacteriota bacterium
CTGGTGGAGGGGATTCTGGCCCGCATGAAAGCAGAATTGGGAGCTGTTCAAGTGGTCGCCACCGGGGGCCTTGCATCCCTGGTAGCGGGTGATGCCCGGACCATCGACCGGGTTGAGAAGAATCTGATTCTCTACGGTTTAAGGATGATTTACAGGCATTTGAATAGTTAAGCTTGAGTAATTACTTTAATTACTTCACCGAGGTCGAGGAATACTTCGTTCGTAAACGGGGTAAGAATCTCCTGATCTCTCCGCTGGACTGGTGCCTGGTTGAGCTGTGGCGGGACAGCGGGATTCCGCTGCATATTGTGCTGCGCGGCATCGAGCGGAGTTTCGAGTCGGCGGCCAGGAAACCGAAGAGCACGCCCAACACCCTTTTTTACTGTCATCAGGCCATCCTCGAGGCCCATGAGGAATACCAGAAGGCCCTGGTAGGAGCCTCCGAGAACAGGGAAGCTGAGGATGCCGCACCGCTTTCCGAGCAGGCGGAACAGCGGGAAGCCGTTCGAGACTATCTCGAAGATGTGGAAAGTCGGCTCGAGCAGCAGAGCCGTGAAGCCTTTAAAAGGGCCCGGCAGCGGATCGCCGCTTTGAAGGAGGAAATGCGGGTTTCCCAGGCCATCAGCTATCAGGAAATTGATCGGGATCTGGCTGAAATTGGTTCCATGCTGGTCACAGCGCTCAAACAGGAGGCGGGCCCGGAAAAGACCCGGGAAATGGCTGCAGAGGTAAAAAAAGAGCTGAAAATATACCGGAAAAGGCTCTCCAAGGAGATGTATCAGCGCCTGGAGGGCAATTATCTGGAGCGCAAGTTACTGGCTCTTCACGATCTTCCCGAATTCAATCTGCTGGCGATTCTGTAACCGCGCTTCGCGCCTTAACCCGGATAATTCATGAATTGTCTACTGCAGGGCCACCCGCCATCATCTGAGCGAAGCGAAGACAACCTATGCATAATCCGGGCTTGGCTGCATGATCGTGCCAAAATGAAACGTGCAACCTGGAACCTGGAACCCGCTGGTCTTTGACCAGCGGCCGAGACATGCGCTCTTCGATTGGAAAATCCCCTCTCAGCCTGGGTGATCCACTGTCAGATACACGGCAAAAAAGGGTCGGATGGTGGCAATCGTCTAGAAGTCGTGATCCCGATGCAAGAGGACGACTTCGTTTTCAATAGCAACCTGTGCAATACAGCAGTCAATCGGACTGTGGGCAGTCTTTCCAATGCGTCTCAGTTCAAAGTAAATGCGGGCTGCTTCGACCCAGGTGTCTTGGGAAGCCTCAAGGTAGAATTGGGTGGAGAGATACCTTTGTAGTCTCCTCCACTCACCTTTATTTTTGGATCCTTGAAGGAGCTCCAACTGAGTGAAACGAGTCAAGGCATAGATGTTATCCTGGATGAGATCTCGAAATGTTTGGGCCAGGGATCCTTTGTGGTCTCTGAATATATCAATCCAAATCGAAGTGTCGACCAGGATCATCCTCTGGTTTTCCGCAAAGCCTTGTGGTCAAAAATTCGGGTCGGGCATAAGCGGAGCTGCCGAGGTCATTCGAGCAAATGCATGATATCGGTGAGCCCCCGGGTTCTGGCAATGACCAGGGCGGTGGCCTTTTGTCCGTCAGTGATGGTTTTATCGGCGCCACGGTCAAGCAGAACCCGCACCACGCCAATGTGACCCTGCAGTGATGCACCCATCAAGGCGGTGCTTCCCTCAGCGTTTCTTGCATCCACCTCGGCGCCGGCGTTCAATACCATATTGGCAACCTTTTCACTGCCTCCCAGGGCTGCATGCATCAACGGAGTTCCTCCACCCGTGTTTTTTGCATTTACATCGGCCCCGGCTTCCAGCAGCAATTCGGCGACGTTGTCCCAACCCGTCACGGCCGCTGCCATCAGCGCCGTCCCTCCTCGCTTGCTCTTGTCATCGACGCCGGCACCTGCAGCCAGCAGGATCTCGGCAATCTCGCGGCGTCCTGTCAGTGCTGCAGCCATCAAAGGGGTTTCACCGCCGCCATCCTCTTCGTTGACGTCGGCACCGGCCTCCAGCAAGTTTCGGACCGTTTCGGCTTGACCTGCCTTGACCGCTTCGATCAGGGCTCCCTTTTCAACCGTCTCTGTACAGGCGGCCATAAGAAGGAAGGCCATGGCCAGGATGACCCCCAAAAAATAGTTGCGGGTAGGGAAGTTCGGGTTTTGATCCATGACAAAGGTTGTTCCGTGTTGTTCCAAAGAAGGTCCTGCCATCTAAAGTGATAGTTTATAAAAATCCTGTCATAAGACAAGCAATAGGAACGAGCTCAGGGTTTCTGGTCAAAAGCATCTGTAGGGAGCAGCCTGTTTGGTTTTCAACAGTGATGGGTTTGCCTTCAAACCCCTGCCGCCGTATTATCTCAAATAAATTCATTGGAATACGACAACTCCAAAGGAGATGACAGCCTGTTGAGTTTTCCAAGACGATTGATCCTTGCACCTTCGATGGCAGTCCTTTTGACGGTGGTTTGCGTTTCCTCTGTCGGGACCTATGCAGCTTCGATGGGCATCTTTGATTGGATAGAAAGTCCCGGCCTTTAACAATGGAGTTTATCCAGGGTGTGAAAGCCGGTCAAGGCGGGCTCGTTGGGTCAAATCCGCAACCGATTAACCATCAGCGATTTAGGGTCAGCAACTGTATAATACGCGCTAATGAATGGAGCGCAGGGTCTGGTGGAACAGCTTGTTTCGGAGGGCGTGGATACGGTCTTTGCCCTACCCGGTGTTCAGATCATGGGTATTTTTGATGCTCTTTATGACGCCAGGGACCGAATTCGCCTGATCCAGACCCGCCATGAGCAGGCCACCACCTATATGGCCTACGGATACGCCCGTGCTACCGGAAGGCCAGGCGTCGCGCTGGTGGTGCCCGGACCCGGAGCCCTCAATGCCGCTGCGGGGCTGGGTACGGCTTATGCGGCTTCTGCTCCGGTGTTGCTGATCTCGGGCCAGATTCCCAGTGGTGCAATGGGGAAGGGGCAGGGGCAGCTGCATGAGGTGGACGATCAGCTGGATTCCTTCAGGCCCATTACCAAGTGGAACCACCGAGTTGCAGGGACCGAGGAGATCCCCGGGGTGGTTCACCAGGCCTTTCATCAGTTCAAGACCGGACGGCCTAGACCGGTGGAACTGGAAATTCCTATCGATCTGGTGGCCGGCCAGTGCAATGCTAAGATTTTGGATCCAGAGGATTGCCCTAAGCTAAAGGGCGATGAATCGGATCTGGAGGCAGCCGCCAGGCTGCTGGCAGCGGCACACAATCCGGTGATCCTGGCCGGAGGGGGAGCGGTGATCGCCGAAGCCTCCAAGACATTGCTGGAACTGGCTACCTTGATCCAGGCTCCGGTCATGACGACTCCCGAGGGGAAGGGAATCATTCCGGAAGAGCATGAACTTGCCGTCGGGGTCAATTACGCCATGGTGGGTCCGGCCCGGGAGGTGATTCCCCGATCCGATGTGATCCTGGCGGTGGGGACGCGTTTTCTGTTTCGAAGCCTGCAGATTCGAGAGGACCAAAAAATCATTCAAATCGACGTGGATCCCCAGGTTCTGGGCAAGAACTACCCGGTCGAGATTGCCATTGAATCCGACGCCAGGGAGGCGACCGCTCGGCTGGTGCATCTGTTGCGGGACAAGGGTTCCCCCCGGTCGGGGCGCGATCAGGCAATCAAGGGCTACAAGCAGGCCTTTCGGGAGAAACTCCGGCAACTGGCTCCGGAGCAGGTGAAGATTATCGCGGCGCTTCGAGAAGGCCTGGCCGAGGAGGCCATCCTGGTCAGCGGCATCACAAATATCGGTTCCTGGAGTCACTT
>JAPYTY010000267.1 GCA_029942065.1 Acidobacteriota bacterium
AGGCAATACAATGCAATCGCCAGGGCCAACAGGGCAATTCCCACCGCGCTCATCTCAAGCGGACCGGCTGTCAGGAAGGGCTCTGGTTCCACGGTCACGGTCGGGAAGGGATTGTTGACCCCTTCGCCGCGCTTTTCGTTCCACCAGACCACGCTTCCATCGGTGTATTTTTGCCAGGAGACGAACGGGTACACACCCGGAAGTTTCGGCACGTTCACTCGCATGAAAATCATCTGGAAGGTCAGGGGGAGCGCTCCCTCCTCCAGGGCCGTCCAGTAAACCTTGCGGATCTGTTCTTCCTCGTTCAATTCCACATGAAGTTCCCAATCAGGTACATCTTCAAAGGTCAGATCTCCGCCGTTTGCAATCCACTGCTCATCCACCTCAAAACCCAGTTCGACAACCGGGATATTTTTTTCAACCGGTGCCCGGATGTAAAAGGATGCATGACGGGCCCCTGCCTCTATTGTTTGTGGGAAGACTGCCACGTGTCCAAGCAAGGGCCTGGGAAGCAGGGCGCAGAAGATGGCCAGGCCAAGCCCGACTCTGACCAGTTGCGAAACTCGATGGGTTAATTTTCCGTCCATTGGTTTTTCTCCTGATGGGTGAACATGGGTTTTTTGAAAGAGTATTGGATAAAGGGGATCAAGGCAATAGGAGGAAGAGGTCAGGAGACAGGAGATAGAAGCCAGGGGAGGGAATCCAGAATCCAGAATGGGAAACTCCTTGACTTCGGATTCGGATTTCGGATTTTCATTCCGGGTGTAGCGGCTGCTCTACGAACGGCCATCTTAGCTTTACTATCCTGGCTGTGGGCGCACTCAGTGCGCCCTTACAACAGGCTGTCAGATCGTGCCAACCTGGAACTTGAACCTTACTAACTATTACAGACGAAGCGAGGAGATATGACGGTGGACGATCTGCCATCGGTCTCCCTGCTTGACCAGCACCGCAGTACGCCGCCTCAAAATCGGTTGAGGTGTGCCTCCGGGTACGGTGAGAGTGCCTACCACATAGTTGGTGGCGACAGCAGTCATTCCGTAGATCCGAACTTCGATGTGCCGACCTGCCAGGTTTCGTGCCAGGCCGGTATCCACCCCGGCCTGTCGGACCCTTCTCTGCTCTTCGAGGGAGTCCTCCTTTTCCAGCATACCTCCTCCGCCGGCAAAGGTGGTGTGGCCTTCCGCAAAGAGTTCGATCCAGCCATCCACATCTCCGGCGTTGAGTGAAGTGAAGTAGGTCTCAACGGCCTCTGTAACGTCGTCCATTTCCTCCGCCAAAGCGGGAATCATGAACAAAAGCCCCACTGTAAAAATACTTAAAACTATTTTCATCGCGAAACCTCCTCTGGTGGATCCCATGCTAAGGGCTGCGCGGGGGGAAAGGCAATGGCAAATGGACTTGCCGCCTGGGAGGGAAGGTGAGCGGGTTCCAGTACGAAGAAAGGCGCGCCCTCCGAAAACCTTGAATAGCTGTCAAAAAGGTATAATGACGCTGATGGTACCGAACTTTATTACAGACCGGAGACGATGAGCGGTTCTGAAATGGAGACTCGGAATTGGAACCAAGGCATGGGATCTTCCCGAGGTTGCGGCCTGATCGAGTTACTGATGGTCGTCACAGTCATCGCTATTGTGTCGAGCATCGCCATTCCCAGCCTGACTCGTTACCGAGATCTGGCTCAGGTTCGCGCCGTTGCCAGCAACATGAAGACCTTTGCCCAGGGCTTCGAGACCTATCGGGCATCCCTTGGGGGGTTTCCCCCGGACTGGCACCTCGATGGGCCTTATCATCTGCCGCCCAGAATGGAAGATTTCATCCCCGGGGATATCGGGGCCGCCAACACTCCCTTGGGTGGCAATTACAACTGGGAAGGCCCCAATAATTATCCTTACGCCGGGATCTCGATTTACCAGGTCTCGGCTTCCTCGGATTTAATCGATCTCCTGGACGACATGCTGGATGATGGAGATACTAGCCAGGGCAAGTTCCGGATCCCGGGCAACGGAAGGCCCACCTAATATTCTTGAAGAATAACCCGAAGGGGGTAGTGATGAAGGCGGAGAACTACCAGAAAGAAAAGAGAGAGGTGGAAGGGAGGATGATCAACCTCACCACCTACCAGATCGGGGAACACTATTTTTGTCATATCGACAATGTCAGCCCCGGGGCCACTATCGCCCGAACCGAAGGGGCCACACTGGAGGAGGCCCGGGAACTCGCCCTCCAGAAAGTCATCGCACGATTTCAGATCTACTAGCCGGCTAGATTCGTTCTTGACCACGAAAACACAGAAAAAATTTTTACCACAGAGACACAAAGACACAGAGAAGAGAATTTTTTCTTTGTCTTGTCTTCCCAATCCCAGGCAACACAGCAAGGTGGCGCGGACTCCACCACAGAAACACAGAAAAAATTGAGCTCTTTTCGCTCCTTCGGGGCAATCTCTTGCAGCCTGAAGTAGGGGCGCACGGCCGTGCGCCCACAGCAAGGTCGTGCCGATCTGGAACGTGGAACCTGGAACGTGGAACGCGCCGGCCGAAGGCCGGCGCTCTTCGGTGCGCTCCTACACTTCTTGAGATGCGGTGAGTGTGATCTCGGTGACTTCAGGCCGGCAGTTGAATCGTATGGGTGCCGTCACTCCCAGGCCGACCGATGTGTACAGCCACATGTTGCCGACACGATAACGACCCATGTCGTACTTCTTGCCATAGGGAGGACAAAAAGGAGAGCCGATCAGGGGGAATCGAACCTGTCCGCCGTGGCTGTGTCCGGACAGCTGAAGGTCGATCCTTTCATCCTTTTGAAACTCGTCGGCAAAATCGGGTGCATGCATGAGTACAATGGTGGTGACTCCACCGGGATGCTTCTCGAGGGCCCTGGGCAAATCGTTGAGCCGTACCCACCCATCGTCAACGCCCGCCAGGTAAATCTTTTGCCGACCTATCTTGAGGGTCACTCCGCTGTTCACCAGTACGGGTATGCCGGATTTCTCCAACCCTTGACGAACGGTGTTCTCAGCTCCGGGCTCCCGCTTCAGATCACCTCTCCAGTGGTCGTGATTTCCCAGAACGGCAAAGACGCCGTGTCTGGCATTGATTCGGGCCAAAACGGGTGCCAACTCGGACATCTCGTCCACCTCGCCAGGTGAAGAGGACCTCCTGGCCGTGACGAAATCTCCCCCCAGGGCCACCAGATCGGGTTTAAGATCATTGGCCATGTCGACGGCCTCCTGGATGAATTCAATCGTTGTATGGGGGTAAAGATGAAAATCGCTCAGGTACACGATCCTGAAGCCTTCCAGCGAGGAGGGAAGCCGCCTGAGAGGGATCTGGACTCTTTTGAGCTGCAGCAACTGAGGTTCAATCCAGACCCCGTATTGAGAGGTACCCAAAAGAGCCGTCGCGGTGCCGCCAACACCGTAGCCCAGCATGCGCAGGATGTTCCGTCGGCTGGTCCGTTCATACATCCGATCAGTGTATCCAAGGGAACAAAGCGGCATCAAGGTTGAAAAGGGGAGTTCGGATGAAGGGCCTGGTCCCTGGACTTCTTGTTGTCTTCGACCCAGCATTTGGATAGCATTCGAGAAAGCTCACTGGAAGAAATCAGCCAAGCGTGGAGCGTAGAGAATGATGAAAATCATCGTTGGAATCATTGTGGTTTTGGTCGGACTGGGATCAGGTGGGGTTTATTTCATCACCCGCTATCTTCAGACCCCCGAGTTCAAGGAAAGAGTTCTATCCGAAGCGCGAGAAGTGGCGGGCACCGAAGTTGAGGTGGCGGAGATGGACATCTCTATCTGGCGGGGCATTGCCCTTGAGG
>JAPYTY010000268.1 GCA_029942065.1 Acidobacteriota bacterium
CTATGGAATTATCCTGGTGGTGGGTCCCAATGGATCGGGAAAAACCACCACCTTGCACTCGGCCCTCAAGCATATCAACACGCCGGAGCGCAAGATATGGACCGCAGAAGACCCGGTGGAAATTACCCAGGCGGGCCTTCGCCAGGTTCAGGTTCATCCCAAGATCGGATTCACCTTCTCCCGGGCCATGAGGGCTTTCCTGCGGGCCGATCCCGATGTGATCATGGTGGGTGAGATGCGGGATCAGGAAACCTGCGAGACCGGAATCGAGGCCTCCCTGACAGGGCATCTGGTGTTCAGCACCCTGCATACCAACAGCGCACCGGAAACCGTCACCCGACTTCTGGATATGGGGATGGATCCCTTCAACTTCGCGGATGCCCTGCTGGGAGTCATGGCCCAGCGGTTGGGCCGCACCCTGTGCAAGGACTGCAAAGAGGCATATAATCCCGAGGAAAAAGAATTCAATGATCTGGTTCTGGAGTACGGGGGCGAGGAACAGTTCGCTAAAACAGGCATCGAATATTCCAAGGACCTGACTCTTTTCAAGCCTGCAGGCTGTGGCAAGTGCGGCGATACCGGCTATCGGGGCCGGATGGGGATTCACGAAATGATGGAAGGGACAGATGAAATCAAGCACCTGGTCCAGAATAAGATGCCTCTGGCCGATATCCGAGCTCAGGCCACGGCCGATGGGATGACCAGCCTTAAACAGGACGGAATCGAAAAGGTATTCGGTGGGAAAACCGACATCCGCCAGATCCGCATGGTCTGCATCAAGTAGGCCAGAGCAGTCGCTCTCGCGACTGCGTTTCAGGTTTTACGTTTCAAGTTTCAGGTTGTGCCGGCCGTTCCATGAACGGCCTTCCGGAATTGGCACAGTGAGGCGCCTCCCACACTCCGGACCCTCCCACACTCTGGAGTTGTTTCCTGAACTGAGATGGGAATGTCGGGGCCGCTCTTCACCCCGTTCTCTCGACCCCATTCTCGGCTTCGGCAAAGGTTTCCCCACACTCCTTGCAGACGGCACTGGACTGTTTGAAAAGCAGCGGATTTCCACAGCGGCAGACCCACTTTTTTACCCGGGCCGGATTGCCGGTGACCAGGGCATGGGCCGGTACATCGGAGGTCACCACCGCACCGGCTCCCACCATGGCAAAGGCCGAGATCGTGAGGCCCGGCAACAAAACGGCTCCCGCCCCGATTGACGCTCCCTGCTCAACCCGGGTCGATAAGAGCCAAGCTCGGTTTCGGTATCGCTTGCCGGCTTGTGGAAGTCGTGGCGAACGTGGATACATATCATTGGTGAAACAGACCTGGGGTCCCAGGAAAACACCTTCTTCCAGAATGATTCCTTCCCAGAGCATGTTGCCGTTCTTGATGGTGGAATGGGCCCCCACAACTACTCCTGACTCCAGGAAGCAGTGCTCGCCGATGTTGCAGATTTCCCCGATTTCCACTTCCTTCATCACATGGGTAAAGGCCCTGATCCTGGTTCCCTTCCCGATGCAATTCGATTCAACAATGGCAGTAGGATGAATAAAAACGTCGTTCGTCATGTCACCAACCAGTAGTAAGTTTACACCCAAGTGTCTCTCTTCATAAATACGATTACTGTCTGCTGATGGGTCCTGTGCGGTGAGGTCAAGAAAATGAAAAGTGTCTTCTTTCTTCCCGTTTACAATCAGATCAAGGAATTCCCGGGCGTTCTCGAGGACCTCAAGAACACAGATCTCCCCTGCGATACTATCTTACTGGTCAACAACGGTTCCAATGACGGGTCCGAAACTCTGGTTCACGACTCTGATTTCCCCTTTATCGATGTACCTGAGAACCTGGGAATTGGTTACAGCTACCGGCTGGCGCTCTTGTGGGCGCTCGAACGGAATTACCAAATATTCGGAGTGATGGCCAGTAACGGCAAGATGCTGGCCCGTGACATGCAGGCCGTCATCGCTCCTCTCCTCTCCGGAAAGTTCGACTATGTCAGCGGAAGCCGCTATCTGCCGGGAGGTCACTCTCCCAACCTGCCCCGCTTTCGAGAAGTCTCCATTCCCCTGGTCAATATCTTTGTCAGAATCCTCACCGGTGTCTGCTTGACCGACTCGACCTGTGGGTACCGTGCCTTCAAGCTTGAGCTGATCCCGAGAGCCCGTTTCGACTGGCAGGCCGACTGGCTCAACACTTACGGACTGGAGTATTACCTCTACGCCAAGGTTATCCTGAATGGGACGATCCGATGGAAGGAGGTTCCCGTCACCATGCGCTATCCGCCCAAAGGTCGGCCCTACAGCAAGATCAGGCCGGGCCTGGATTGGTGGGCAATGCTCCGGCCCTGGATCAGGGCCCGTCTCGATGACAAGGGGTTCGCCCCTGTTTCCAACCCGTAATCTAACTGGGTGCGTTTGACTGGAGGAGGGCCTGGCGGCCTGACCCGGACTGGCTTTATTCGCCCATCATAGCCCGGACTAGTGGTACCAGGTCGATCGCCACCTCGACATGGTTCGGAATGACTTCGTCCACCTTCCGGGTGAATTCCAGCAAGGTATCAAGATTGCCCCTGTCCTTGCGGTAAAGGTAGCCCGTCATGCAGATATCGGCGATATCTCGGCGTGAATTGGAACACTTCTTTTCGAGGCGGTCCAGCAGGGTTCGAAATTCGCCAATGGTGGGATGATTCGAGGATACTTGCTCATTCGCATTCACGATGGCCAATTCCTTCGCCAGCGACAGGTCGGCAGGGGGATCGCTCAGGCTCAGGAAAAGAACCACCGGAAACACCAACGCTATTCCACAAAACAACACAATCTTCATGCTCAAAACCCTTTCCAGCATTTCCTAAATTTGCAAAAAATTCAATAGGGTTGTTGAATTTACCTTCCTCCAGAGATAAATAGGTCTTGCCCCGGAGGGGCAACCAGATTGCCAGAACCGGTTAGTTTGCCAGGGAAGCAGCGTTGTTTGGGAAACGCTAAATCCCTCGAATTCAACTCCTAAACTGTTTGATTTAAAGGATTTCCATGAATATTCTTGGCTAAATCCCAGCATTGGCATACCTGGTGCTTTTATTACCCTGGGCTCAGGGAGATTTTCGCAGGTAAATCCCCTGTCCTGGAAAGAAATGGCACCTTTTGATGGTAAAAAGATTCAAAGCTGAGACAAGGATCGATCATCCCAGGTTTTCGGCTGAATCAACAAGCCTTCAATGTCGCAATCAGGGTTTTTCTCTGATTGAGCTTCTGATCGTCATCAGCGTTATCGGGATTATCGCCTCCATCGCCATTCCCAACCTGGTTCAATCGAAGGCGGCGGCCAACGAAGCCGCCGCCAACAACCCTCCGCTTTAGCCGGTTGTTCGCTCTCAGTTATTCCTCTGAATCGGCAATGGGACCACAGGAAATATCTAAATGTCCCAAGGAGAAATGAAATGGTTCAAGAAGAGCTGAAGAAAATGATCTTTGAGGAGGCCCTGGCCATGGGCCTGGACCCAGGTGAGGCGGAAAAAATGACCGCCCTGGTTTTTGAGCGATGGACACAGCTAATTCGAGAAGAGGTCCCCAGCCGAAATGCTCAAATCAAAGATCACCTGGAAAACGAAAGATTGCTGGCACTCCTGAGACACGCCGTTGATGAGGTGTGGGAGAATTTCCATCGAGAAGAACCAGGAAAGACTTGAGTAATAGCCCGAATCCCCAAACCCCCTTTACTGCATCGGCGCCATGATCCGTCCTGACTGTGTTCCGCGACCCGCAAGGAGGGGGGGCACCCCTCGGCCTCCTCAACGTACCCTACAGTACGTCTGCGGGGGCCTCGGTCGCGCG
>JAPYTY010000269.1 GCA_029942065.1 Acidobacteriota bacterium
GGGTGACAGGGATGCACCAGCCTTCCTCATCGTTGCAGGCATAGTAGCGCACTGCCAGTTGCAGCGGTTCGGTCACCCTTTCCTCTTTCTGGATCTCCAGCAGGAATTCCCTGGGATCAATGTCCGAAGCCACCTCCAGCTGGGGTCCTTCCCCCTGGCTCGGGGTAACGGTGATTCCCTCGGGTGCGGTGATTTCAAATTTGAGGGAATCAACCAGTTTGGTCCAGTGGACCCGGTAAATGGGATCCACAAAAAAGCCCAGATAGAGGGTGCCTTCTCCGCTGCTGAGAAACTTTCGATCCACCTCGGCCCTCAACTTGGCATAGTAGGGAATGTCACTGGCCTCGGGGGTGGCCTTCATCACACTGGTCACACCCGGAACTTTCACCCGCGGCACGATTCCCGAGGCAGCTACCCGGGGTGGGGGTTCCATTTTCAGATTGAAATCTGAAACCGGGGTGGGGTTTTCGATGGGCCCCACCAGCCGTTCCAGGTCCTGACGTAGCAAATCGGGCTGGCTCCACGCCCTCCGGACTACCACCTTGCCTTCGGGATCGATCACGAATTCGGAATTGGGAGAATTTCCCAGGGCATGTTTTAAATCGTTGTCCATGGAATCGGCGATCCAGGGGATTCCGGTTCCCAGAGTTCGCTTGGCTTCCTGGATGTGCATCAGCCGCTCTTTCAGGGTAAAGGGCTCAATGTAGCCATCCAGTTCGGGATGCTGCAGGTGCTTGTAGATGTAGTCGAACTGAAAGCCTAAAGAAGAGTAGTCAAGGTAGATCGTCTCCAGACCGGGGACGTTATACAAGTAGGGCGGTCAGGTGAGACACCCAAAAACCAGTACGGAATAGTTTCCTTATATGCTGCTCAGATTGATTTCCTCGCCGTCAGACCTGTAAGCGGAAATTTCGGGCAGTATCTCACCCAGCTTTGGACCCGTTCGCTCAAAAAGCGTGCGCGGGCCGGAGGGGCGATTGCTGTTGTGATCGCGATTGGCCTGTCGGGTGATGGCATCTTTGATTTCGAGGCCGATTTCCTCGAATGTGATCACTCCCCCGCCGTCGCGATCGAACCGTTCAAGGAACCACTGCCCGTCAGGGGGTATTTCTTCCGAGGTGACCTGTCCGTTTCCGTCGGCGTCCAGGCGGTCAAAGACATCCTCCGGGCTCAAGGTGACCTCGGACCTGGTGCTCGAGGCCCACTGCTCAAAGAGTTCCTTCATGTCGAATTTCTGCTGGGCCACGGCCGGCCGCATTACCAGAAAAGCCAGGCAGGCCACGATTGTTCCAGTACTGGATCGATTGCTTATTTTCATCGTCTTCGCCTCATGGAATATCTTGGATTTACTCGGGAATTCCAGAACTGAAAAGGTCCTGAATTCGAACTCCCAAATCCGAAACAATGCTTGGGATTTCGATTTTGGGAATTCGAAGTTTAAACGGGTGGCTTCGGAATTCCTCAGCCACTCGTCGGTCTTAACTCCAGCTCAAGTCGTGATGCTTGAAGGGCATGGAACGAACGCGTTTACCGGTGGCGGCAAAGATGGCATTGGCCACCGAAGCCGGAGCGGCCGGTAAAGCGGCCTCGCCCATTCCACCCCACTTGTCACCGCCGCTCAGGGCCAGGTGAGTCTCGACCTGAGGCATTTCACTCATACTGAGCAGGGGATACTCGTCAAAGTTGCTCTGAACCACGGCCCCATCCTCCAGGGTGATTTCACCGTACAAGGCGGCGCTCAGGCCGTAGACGATACTGCTCTCCACCTGCATTTCAATGGTAAGGGGGTTGACGATGTTTCCACAGTCCACGGCACAGGTGATGTGCTCGACTTGAATTTCTCCACGCCTGCTGACCGAGACCTGGGCCACCTCGGCTACCAGGGTTCCAAAGGCTTCACTGATGGCAAAGCCCTGACCGGTTCCCTGGGGTAGCGATTTGCCCCAGTTTGCTTTGTCCACCGCCGTCTCCAGCACGTTCAGCCAATCGGGATGATCTGCGAGAAGGGAGCGCCGAAAATCCACCGGATCTTGGCCGGCGGCAAGGGCCACCTCATCGATAAAGGACTCGAGCATGAAGATATTGTGATTGACTCCCGGCGCGCGCCAGAAAGAGACGGGGATATGCGTGTTCCGCATGATGAACTCAACCCGTTTGTTGGGGACCTTATAGGGCATATCGGCCAGGCCCCCCACGGCGATCCGGTCAACCCCGTTGCCCACCGCCTCGGGCCGCAGCCAGTAGAAGATGGAGTCGCTGGTGACGCGGTTGAACCAGGAGGTCGGGACCCCATCGGCATCCAGGCCGGCCTGGAACTTGGCCATCACGTTGGGATTGTAGTAGTCGTTGTTCATGTCCTCTTCCCGGCTCCAGATGAGATTGACCGGGCGGCCATCCAGGGTCTTGGCGATGGCCACCGCCTGGCTCACCTCACTGCGGGATCCGCGTCCGCCAAAGCCACCCCCCAGAAAGCAGTTGTGGACATAGACATTTTCCGGTGCCACCCCTGCCTGTTCGGAGGCTTCTCTGAGAGCACCCTCGGGACTCTGAGTTCCCAGCCACACATCCACCCGGTTGTTCTCGACCTGGGCGGTGCAGCCCAGGGGCTCCATGGTGGCATGGGCCTGGTGAGGCGCCCCGTAAACGGCCTCCACCACTGTGGAGGCGCTTCTTATGGAGTCCAGGGCGTTGCCTTCATCCAGAGCGATGGATCCCGATTTTTCATTCAGGACCTGCTGATCCTGTTCGGCGATCTTCACCGAGTCGACGTTGGTGTGAGGGCCGTAGTCCCATTCGATGGGCAGCAAATCGAGGGCCGTCTTGGCGCGGTACCAGGTGTCGGCTACCACCGCCACCCCGCTGCGCAGGCCCTTGGCGTTATTCTCGAGCCCAAACTCCACCACGGAATGGACGCCGGGACGGTTCTTGATGGCGGTGAAGTCGTAGCTTTTGATGCTGGCACCCACGATGGGTGAGGTCTTCGAGGTGGCGAAAAGCATATTGGGCAGCCGAACGTCGGCACCGAAGATGGCGCTTCCGTCCACTTTCAATGGCGTGTCCAGGCGGGCTACCGGCTGTCCCATCAGGGTGTACTCGGAAGGCTTTTTGATGGTGGGTTCCTGAGCCAACTGGACCTGGGCGGCCGGCGCTGCCACTTCACCGTATCTCAGGGTCCGACCGCTGGAGGTGTGGGTGATCACGCTGTCCTTGGAGGTACAGGCGGATGCGGGCACCCCCCACTGGTTGGCGGCTGCCTGAATCAGGCGTTGGCGGGCACTGGCGCCTGCCTGCTGGAGATACTCCCGGGACCGGCGCACGGCACCACTGCCATTGGTGGACATCCGTTTGTACAGCTGGTTTTCGCGCAGGCTTCGGTTGGCGGATGCGTATTCGGCCTTGACCTTGTTCCAGTCACACTGAAGTTCTTCGGCCACGATCATGGGCATGGAGGTGAAAACACCCTCACCCATTTCCGACTGGGCGACGCGAATCGTCACCGTGTCATCAGGAGCAATCACCAGCCAGGCGTTGACCTCTGTGCCGGCCGTATCGGTGGGGGGTGTCCAGGGTTGTCCCGCGATTCTGGCCCCTTCCATATCCGGTGGCAGGGCAAGAGCTTCGGCTCCCGGCAGATAAAATCCCAACATCATCCCGCCACCCGCAGAGGCGGAGGTGACGATGAAACATCTTCGAGTCAGTTTTGGATTCAATGTCATGACCTATCCTCCCCTTGTGTGCGGGATGATTTTCCCGTCGCAAGATCTGCGGCCCGGTGGATGGCCCGCCGGATACGCACGTAGGTGCCGCAGCGGCAAAGGT
>JAPYTY010000270.1 GCA_029942065.1 Acidobacteriota bacterium
AGGCTGAGCAACAGCAAGACAACTCCAAGGGCCACTGCCACAATGCTGACAAAGGCCCGGGTGGGCCGTTGCCGAAGATTTCGAAAAATCAGCTTAAACATTCCTTCCGATTTTAGCAGGTTTTAGCCTTTTGAACAGGGGGCAGGGGTCTGGGACCAGGAGAAGCGCGCTGCGCACCTTACCCCGGACTATGCAAAATCCGGGTTAGAGAAACGAGTCGCTTACGCGCCCCATGGAGAATTCAGAAAATCCAGTTTCAGATTCGAAATTCTGAATCAGCGATCTGTGTTTCGGATTTAGGACTTCGGATTTCGGATTTTCGATCTGGTGGCAAGGGTCAGAGGTCAGTTCTTGGTTCCTTCCACAACGATCCGCTCCGCACCAGGTGGTGCCGGCAAATCAAAGGTGTTTTCTCGAACTGATGGGTTGATCCGGATCCCCTCGGGATCCAGTTCAAGTTTAATACTATAGTTTTCTCGCATTCTTTCGATTCTGATATCAGAATGGATCAAAACTCCGTCGATTTCACTGGGCTCGGCGTAGAGGATGGAACTTACCAAGGCACCTGATTCATAGTATTGCTGACGAATCAGGTGCAGGGTACTTCGTTCGATCCAGAGCTTTCTCACCAGCTGGGCAGACCGCGCATCCCCTTCAAGATCGATCACTCCCACAATATAGTACTTAAATCGTGCATCCTCTGCTTCTTCCAGGAAAGGACGATAGCGAAAACTATCAAGGGGAAGGCTTTCTATCAGGATGCCCTTCAGGAGATGATGGGGTCGAACGTTGAAAATGGGGTTTTCTTCCTCCAGGTGCACATCCGTACTTCCCGTCAAGTACTTGTTCTCCCTCGGTATCCAGATCTGAAAGGTTTTTCCGTCCGTCGCCATCGCTACCAGGGAGGAGCTGGTAAGGGGGTTGAGGATGTTAAAGTACAGGGAATCAGGACCCTGGGCCACCAAATAGCCTTTGGCACTGCGGTATTCCTCCACGTATCCCGTCTCGACGGACCCCCCTGTAAACCCTACCTTCAAACTGGAAACAGAGAGAGCCCGGGCAACGGCATAACGTTCGTTGATGAGCTGTACAAGTTCTTCAAGGCTGGCCACTCGGGCCTCGGCATAGGCAGGTGGAGTTTCAATCGTGGTCCTTTTTCTGACCGCACCACAGCTCACCAGAACCAGCATCCAGACTATGATAAAGCCTTTCTTCATAAGACCTCGTGCTGAGGCACTTTCTTCCTTGCACGAAACCACTTTACCGCATAACTGGAGAGGATGGCGATGAGAAGTAAAAATAGGACGCTTCCCACCAGGGGCAGGTTTTCCTCGATGAATTCCCCCACCACTTCCCCATACAGAACAGCCAGAATACCCCACATGAAATAGCGGATACTTCTACCGATGACAACGGAAAGGAAAAACTTGGGGAACGGTATCCGAAACAACCCGGCCGAAAGCACAAAGACCTTAAACGGCGTGGGGGGAGGAAGAATGCTGGGAATCAATACGGACCACGTTCCCCAGCGTCGATACATGGCCTTCATCTCCTCTGCCTTTTCTCCTTTGAGGCGTGTCTCCATAAACTTTCCCCCTCGTCGTCCCACTGAGTAGAGGACACTACATCCACAAACGGATCCGAAGGTGGTCATGAGCACGTAGTAGGTCATCAATCCCCAGTTCTGCCCGGTGGAAAGCACCACGATCAGGACATCGTTTCCTTCCGGAAGGGACAAGAAAGAGGAATCTGCCAGAGCAATCATGAACAGACCCGGTCCACCCGAGTCTGCAATGAACTCGTAAGCATGTTCTATTAAAGTTCGAGTCGGAGCCCAGAATCCGTCCGTCGTCGCCAGGAGCATCACGCTAGTCGTCAAAAACGCTTATCGTAACATAGAATCACTGGTCTTCGACCAGCGCGTTCCAGGTTCCACATTCCAGGTTCCACGTTTCAAAAGTAGGGTCTGTGCGACCCTACGCTCCTACAACTACGAATCCCGACCTAGCCCAAAGGTCCGGAGTGTGGGAAGCACTTCAGGTGCCGAATTCGGAAGGAGCACGACCGTGCTCCCATTCCACTGCACGACAGCACTACTCCACCATCTCCGGTATGATGCAGCTGAAATGACGGAGGAAGTGGGAACAAAAATGGCGATCCGACAGGAAATCGAAAAACTCAGCGGCATCTATGGCCAGGAAGTGCTGACCCGGCGAAACCGGGCGGTTTCCCTGCCAGGACGCAAGTGCCAGCCTCAGATCATCGACACCTTTCTGGGATACGAACTCAAGGCCTTGCGCAAAAGAATTACCTGCCCTGACATGAGCACGGCCCGCTATTTGAAGATCTTTGCGGAGCTCGGAATGCCCGCTATTCGAGCCCCCTATGATCCCACCCATACCATCCGCCTGGTGCCGGAATTGGAAAAAAGCTTGAAACGGATCAAGGACCTCCTCCACGGCGAAAATCTTCCTCCCAAGGGTCATCAGTCGGAAACGAGAAACATCTACAGGAAGATCCGAGACCGCCTGAAGAGGATTGAGAGAACCTCCGAACCCACCTTATCTGGACCGAGGTCGCACTAACCCGGAGTTCTCACACCTTCTCGTCACGAAGCGGCGCCGCCTTCATTTGAGCGAAGCGAAAAAAGGGCCGGCCTAACTGAGACCGGCATAGGCGTACTCTCTGAGTGCGTCGAGGAGGTCGAGGGGTACCCGCTTTGCGGGTCGCGCCTGCGTGTCAGAATCAGCTCCAGCTGCTCGAGATCCTCCTCGTTGTAAAGTCGCGTATTGCCTTGGGAACGTGCCGGGGTGAGTAGTCCCTCACGCTCGTAGGATCTGAGCGTCTGGGGATGAATTTCATAACGATCGGCCACAGTACTGATGGTGAGCCCACCTACTTTCTCTTTTACCCTAATCATTCTTGTCGACCTCTTGCCAAATTTCCTTTGTTAGTTGTCGAGACCCAAATCCTCCCTGGGATTTTGAGGGTTGAGTTCAGCAAATTCACGCAGAATCATTTTGGATCGCTCATCCCGAAGCTTGGGTAATACCACTTTAACCGCCACCAATTGATCGCCCCGTTTACCTCCTTTAGCCCGGCGTACCCCTCGACCTCGAAGCCTGAATTTCTGGCCACTCTGGGTCTCAGGGGGAATTTTCAGGAGCGCTTTGCCATCGACCGTTGGAACCTCAATTTCCGCTCCCAAGGCGGCCTCACTGATGGTGACCGGGACGGTGCACAGGATGTTGATTCCCTGTCGCGAAAAAATGGGATGGGACTGAACCTTCACAACCAGAAAGAGGTCGCCGGGAGGTCCTCCCAACTCCCCTGCATCCCCCTTTCCGGCAACACGGACCCGGGATCCCTGTCGAATCCCGGCGGGAATCTTCACGCGCAAGTTTTCCACCTTTTGGGTGAGACCGCCACCTTCGCAGCCGGAGCAATCGCCGGCAGGGACCTGGCCGGTTCCATGGCACTGCCTACAGGGAACCGTAAACCGCATGGCCTGACGAGTTTCCTGCATCTTCCCGGTGCCACTACACACCGAACAGGGTCGCACCTTCAGCCGGGAAGTTCCCCCCGATCCATTGCACTGGGAACAGACGGCTTGGCGAGTCGCATTGACACGGGTTTGAGTGCCCCGAACCGCATCCAGGAAGGAAATTTCTACAGGGTATTCCCGGTTTTGGCCTTGTGTGGGTTGAGCTGACTGAGTTCCTCTATTGGCGGCTCCATAAAGATCAGAGAAGATGTCGCTAAAGGAGTGGTTCCGCCCTTCGCTGCCGAGGT
>JAPYTY010000271.1 GCA_029942065.1 Acidobacteriota bacterium
AAATGAGCGTGGGTAAGGAGCATGGTATCCAGGGAATCGATCTGCTTATGCTGGTCCGGGCAGGCCGGATTGTTCTGAACCCAAGGATCAATCAGGAGGCTTTTCCCTCCGGGAGTGGTGATTAGAAAAGTCGCATGGCCCAGGTACTTGACGGCGACATCACGATCAAGAGTCATAATCTTTCCTTTCCGCCTCGAATATACTGGAGCCTGTGAATTCAGTAAACTAGCCGCTCAAAATGGACAAGATTCACATCAACGGTATTTCCTGCCAGGTGCATCTGGGGGTTCCCCTCCAGGAACGAAAAAATCCCCAGGAGATCATCCTCGACTTGACCCTGTCTCTGGACCTGGAGACGGCCGGCCGGACAGACCGGGTGGAATCCACCGTCGATTACCAGAAAATAGTGGAAAAAGTGGAGAGCACCCTTTCTAAAGGGTCCTTCCAGCTTCTGGAGGCATTGGCCGCCGAGGTATGCCAAACACTTCTGAGCGATACCAGGATCCAGTCCGCTCAGGTCAGAGCGCGCAAGTTTCCGGAACCCTTGCGAAATCGAATCGGCTACGTTGAAGTTGAAATGACTCGGAGCAACGAATAGTCCCCTTTGCGGGTTGGTTCGGTGGTGCAGTAAGCCGGAATCGGCGCGGGACTCCCTTCTTTTCCGTGAAACGCGGAACGCGACCGAGCGAAGCCTTGGACCCTTCTTGACTTCACAGTCCTTGCTGTGGGAGCACTCAGTGCGCCCCTACAACAGGCTGTGGGATCGTGCCAAATTGGAACGTGAAACGTGAAATCTGGAACGTGGAACGCGCCCTGGTCGCAGACCAGCGTCCGCTACGGAGATTCCTTGGTGGTGCCGTATTTGGTGAGAATTTCCTTCAGTTCCTCCGACACCTGTTCGCTGGGCAACACGGTGTTCGCTCCCGCTTTCCGGGCCCGTTCAAACAAATCGTTCTGGTCGGGGGCACCGTAAGCCAGGACCGGAAGATCGGGGTTCTTTTCCCTGACCTGGGCGATCAAAGTGGTGGGACTGATCCCCTTGGCATCAAGGTCGATCATCACCATGGAAGGCTTCTGTTCCAGACCCGGCAGGAAATGGTACAGGGAAGAGACGACCTTCACTTCAACAGACGCGGCCTGGGCCGTTTGACTGATCTGGGCCTGAAAAAAGAGATCGGTGATATAGGCCAGAATACTCATGGATCCAATTCACTGCCCGTCAAGGGTAGGGACGCGATGTCGAGCCCACCCAAATGAGACGATCCTTTTAAACTCCAAAGGAGAGCCCGCAACTGCAGGTCCTGGTGGCATTCGGATTGACAAAGGTAAAACCCTGCTGCATGAGCTGTTCCTGCCAGTCCAGGGTCATTCCCCTGAGGTAGAGATAGCTCTTCAGGTCGACAAAAATCCGGGCGCCATTCTCTTCGAAAACTTTATCGTTGGGTTGCTTCTCCGGGTCGTAGCGC
The DNA here is from genome assembly GCA_029942065.1 of Acidobacteriota bacterium. GTDB lineage: Bacteria > Acidobacteriota > UBA6911 > RPQK01 > JADFOI01 > JAPYTY01. The sequence continues at coordinate 1,467 of JAPYTY010000271.1, forward strand.
ATGACATAGCTCAGACCGGAACATCCCCCGCCCTTCACCCCAAGGCGTAACCCCCCTTCGGGCGTGCCTTGATTTTCCAGGTTGTTTTGAATTTTCCTGGCGGCTTCGGGGCTAATGGAGATGGCCATGCTCACCCCAGTATACTACATCTGAAGCGGGATCATGGGGTGGCTGAACAGCAGCCCAAAAAGGTGGCGCCATCAGTACTTCGGAATGCTCGAATCCACATCGTCCGCCCAGGCCAGGATGCCTCCCTTGAGATTACGCAGCTTCCGAAATCCTGCCTCCTGCAGTATCCCGACAGCCTTGGCACTGCGGGCGCCACTTCGGCAATAGGCGACAATATCCCGGGCGCTGTCCAGCTCATGGATTCGGTTGAGCAGTTCATCCAAAGGAATCAAATGGCCTCCATCGATCTTGCAAATGTCATATTCGACGGGATTACGTACATCCAGAAGGAATAAATCGCGATCCTGGTCCAGCTCTTCTTTCAACTGGATGGCTGTCATCTCTTCCATTCCAGTCGGACCCTCTGCTCCTTCCGGTTCGATCCCACAGAACATCTCGTAATCGATGAGTTCCTTGATCGTCGGGTTATCGCCACAGGCCGGGCAGGTCGGATTCCTCCGCAGCTTCAATTCGCGAAAGCTCATCTTCAGGGCATCAAACAACATTAGCCGTCCGACCAGCGACTCGCCCTTTCCCAGCATCAACTTGATGGCCTCGGTCGCCTGGATGAGCCCCACCAGTCCAGGAAGAATCCCCAGGACTCCTCCCTCCGCACACGAGGGAACCAGGCCGGGAGGTGGAGGTTCCGGGTAGAGGCAGCGGTAGCAGGGGCCATCCGCAGTGGCAAATACCGATGCCTGTCCCTCAAACCGGAATATACTCCCATACACGTTGGGCTTTCCCGTCAGGACACAAGCATCATTGACCAGATAACGAGTGGGAAAATTATCGGTGCCGTCGGCGATGATGTCGTAGTTCTCGAACAACTCCAGCGCATTGTCCGACGTGAGCTTGGTTTCATGGGTTTCGATCATGACATTCGGATTCAAGCTTTCCAGTTTCTCCCGAGCGGAATCAAGCTTGGGCCGTCCTACATCAGCGGTGGAATGTATGATCTGTCTCTGTAAATTACTGAAGTCCACCACGTCGAAATCAACGATTCCAATCCTTCCGACACCAGCGGCAGTCAGGTAAAAAGCCAGCGGAGAACCTAATCCTCCTGCTCCCACACATAAGATGCTGGCCTGTTTCAGCTTCCTCTGGCCCTCCATTCCGACTTCGGGCATGATCAAATGCCGGCTGTAACGTGTTATTTCATCATGGGAAAGTTCCCCGGGAAGCGCTTGAACCGGAGTGGCTCCACCAGCTATGGAGGGGACGATGCTGATCGTGTCCGCTTCCTGGATCGGGGTATTCTCATGTTCCAGATAGCGAATATCTTCGTCGTTCACGTAGATGTTGACGAAATTCCTCAGCTTGCCCTCTTCACTGAACAAGTGCTTCTTCAAGTCTCCATACTGTTCGGTCAGATTCGCCAGGACTTCGGACACGGTACTTCCTGCCAGTTCCAGGGACTCCTGGTTACCGGCGTAAGGTCTCAGTGGTGTAGGAATATAGACTGTTGCCAAGATGTGCCTCCAAAGCAATGATTATAATTCTCTGGCCCAATTAGATCAAAAAAGCTCAGCCCTATACAAAATCAACTTCCACCTGGTGGGGAATCAGGCCCGCCTCGTGGCCTCGGTCAAGAAGTAGCTGGACTGCCTTCCGTCCGTCCTCCCCATAGTCCAGCGTCCGCTTGTTCACGTACATGTTGACGAACCGTTCGCCCAGGCCGGCATCCAGACCCCGCCCGAATTGAAGCGCATAGGCCAGAGCCTCGTCCTTGTGGGAAAAAGCATAGCTGATACTTTCGTGAATCAATTCAGATATTTGACGAATCGCCGGCATACCCAGGTCACGCCGGATCACGTTTCCTCCCAGGGGCAAAGGCAACTCGGTTGTCTCCTCCCACCATTTTCCCAGATCCAACAGCTTGAGAAGCCCTTCGCCTCGATAAGTTAACTGGCCCTCGTGTATGACCACTCCATCATCAACTTTCTCTTGCTGAACCATCGGGATAATTTCATCAAAGGAGACCACCCGGTGCTGGAAATCCGGCTGCAAGAGCTTCAGTGCCAGAAAGGCCGATGTCTGCTCGCCGGGGATGGCCACCGTACGCTCGGAGAGCTCTTCCAACGGAAACGGTGTCTTGCTGACCAGAATGGGCCCATACCC
>JAPYTY010000272.1 GCA_029942065.1 Acidobacteriota bacterium
TCGTATTCAGTATCGAGAATTTGACCGCCTTTGATGACCATCTCGATCTTCCGGGTATTGCGAATGTCGGCCAGGGGATCACCGCCAATCACGATCAAATCGGCCCATTTTCCGGGTTCCACCGTTCCCAGTTCCCCACCCTTGCCGATCAGTCGGGCAGGGACACGGGTGGCGGCCTGGAGGGCCTGATGGGGCGAGAGTCCGGCCTCCACCAGCAGTTCCAGCTCACGGTGAAGGTCCATCCCCGGCATGGCTCCCAGGGTGGTGTCGGAAGCCGCCACGACCATGCCTCCGGCATCAAAAAAGGCCTTGATGAAGCTCTGAGTATTGGCGTAACCCACCTGGAATCTGGGTTCGGAGCGCCCCTCGCGGCTGCGAGCGTATCTCCCCAGGATGCTCTGGCGGGACACATCGGGAATAAATGACAGATCGGAATTCTGAAGGGTCGTCCGGTCCTGTTCCTCATATTCACTGGTATGGGGATGGACTCCCATCCACCAGCTGACCAGGGTGGGGGAAATGGCGGTGTCGTTTTCGATCAGAATTTGGATCAACTCCTCGAACATCTCGGTTTTCATCAAAGGGGCCAGCTCACGTACCGTCTCCATGACGTAGTCGGGTTCGGTTCGTCGGTCTTCAATTTCCTGCAGTTTTTCCCGGTCATCGATCAGGGCCATGGCTATGCCGCTCATATGCTCCAGGCTGGCGATGCCAAACCGGGCGGCCTCCCGGGCCCCCACCGTGATGTGTCCCCTCACCACCAGTCCCAGGGAGCGGGCCTCATCAATCGTGGCCTCCAGGAGTTGCGGGTTCAGCATGGTGTAGGCCTTGATATAGTCCACCCCGGCCCGTGCGTGCTCCCGGACGACTCGTCTGGCCTCATCCGCGGTCGAGACAATCACGGCGTGGGGAAAGGTCCCGGGAGGACTATCGAGCTGTCCGCCGGCAGTGAAGATTCTGGGTCCCGGCAACGAACCGCTTGCAACTCCCTGTTTTTGGGCCAAGATCCAGGTCGTGTAGTTACCCAGGTCCAGAACCGAAGTGACCCCGTGGGCCAGATACAATGGAGCCGCCCAGCCGAGATAATGAATGTGTCCGTCGATAAACCCGGGCAGCAGGAACTTTCCTTGGATTTCGATGACTCTGGCGCCGGGCTCATGAACGTGGCCCACACCGGCCAGAACCTTCTCGATCCGGTCCCCGGCAATTATGACGGTGGAGTTTTCCAGTGGGGGCCCGCCGTTGCCGTCAATGAGGGTTCCACCCTCGAGTACCAGCTTCTCGATCGGAGGATTGTCCTGAGCGGGGGCGGGGCCGGCGTCCAGAACAGGACCGGCGAGCAGCCAGAACAGGGCCACCGACGACCGGGATGTTTTGAATGGATGTCGGTCCTTCATGGAGACTCTCCTTTTTCCATGAAATGCCTTTCCGGAAGGCCGCTCATAGAGCGGACGCTACACGAACCCCCCGCACCCGATCCGTCATGAAAAATGCCTGTCGATGATGCGATTGGCCGCGAACACGGAAAGGGAGGCCTGAGGCGTGCCGCTGTTTCCGGTGGTCACCCGGGGGATGACGCTTGCATCACAGACGAACAGATTGTCGACGTCGTGGGATTCGAAGGACGGGTTCACCACAGAGGTTTCGGGATCCACTCCCGCCCGGCAGGATCCGACCTTGTGAGCCCCCCCGGTTCTGGGTGTGATCACGACCGGCGTATCGATGGGAGTAATCTGACTGGCCCCCATTTTCCGCAATACATCCCGAGCTATCTCCCTTCCCTCATTGACCCGTCGAATGGTTCGAGTGTGGTCTCCTCCGTAAAGCAGTTTTCCGTCCGGATCGATAGACCAGCGTCCCGAGGGCTTGCTGTTGCTGGGTGAAAGGGATCCTGTCCGGAGGATTCCCTTTTCCCGGATGAACTTCTTGTGCTCCCGGCCATAGAGGGGAGCAAAGGCATTCAAGGCGGCCTGACTGGGTCGACGCAAGGAGCCAAAGTTGGCCCGAAAAAGCAGTCTTCCCTCACCATCGGCCTGCTCATCGTGGATCATGAAGTACCCTCCGACGCTTCCCAGCTCGCCATCCCCCAAGGGCTCATCGAACAGGGCGCTGACGCCCGGCGTGAAGGGATGCCCATCCATATGCTTTCCGATGTTGGAGTTCTCGACGATGATGGGATTTCCCTTCCATTGGCTGGGACCGTAGCCGGAGCGCATCAAAAGCAGCGGCGTCCCCAGGTATCCGCAGCAAACCATGATCTTGTCGGCGGCCAGCTGGTAGGTGGACTCCGGGCCGCGGCACACCAGGCTGCGCGCTACCCCCCGCTCTCCCTGGCGATCGATGACGATCTTCTCCACCTCGGTATCGGAAATGATTTCCACTCCGTTTTTTTCGGCCACCGGAATGTAGGTCACCACGGTACTGGCCCGGGAGTCGTACTTGCACATGACAGGGCTGGTGCAAAAACCACAGTAGATGCAGTTGCGGCGTGCTCCCTCCTGGCGCTGCGGAGCATAGCCCATCTGCCTGGCGACATCGTAAAACAGCTGGTTACCCCTGGTGTTGATCTCGTCCGGGTAGGGATGAACATTGAATTCACGGCGAATCTCGGCCACCGCTTCCTGAAGATTCTCCTGGGTCCAGTCCACGCCGGTTTCTTTTTGCCAGTGAAGATAATCGGCGGGAAAAGGCAAAAAGGCTTGCGCATCCCAATGAAGGGAGGTCCCTCCCACAATCTTGGCCCGGCTGCGATCATTTCCCCACAAATAGCCGTAATTGTCCTCCAGATTGGTGAACACCTGCCGCCGCAGCGGCGGTCCGTAGCCCGGTCGGGGATCCCCGGGAAAGTAGGGGCCGGCTTCAATCAGGGCGACCTTCAATCGATCGCCTGTTCGGGGATGGATTCCCTTCTCGGCTATCCTGGCTGCAAGAATGGGTCCGGAGAACCCGGCTCCCACGATGGCGACATCATATCGGGCCTGCTGCATCATCCAACTCCTCCTTGGCCCGTACCCTGCATCCAGTTTTGGAGTAGCGAGAAGCGACGCATAATCCGGGCTCACGGCGATGTTATCGTGACAGCACCCTCAAGTCACGCGTATAAATGGGTATCGGAGGACAGACTAATAATCCACTACAAGACATTCGGAACACCCGGAAGCTGGAAACGGTGATCAAGACATGGACGAATCGTGGATACTAGCTACACTCCTGAATTCGCCAATCCTCTGCCTCGAGGTTTTGCGGTGGGCGGGTTCATCAATCCCACCCCGTTTATCCGGGTGATATACCCCGTGTCGGTCAGCCGAACCCGTCAGGAAGTCACCCTGCGGATCGGAGGAACCAACCTGGTGGATGAGTCGGTGGTGGAGTTCGATGGCGTCGAGGTGGCTTCGGAACCGGTCGCCAGCACCCTGCTGGAGGAAACCCGCTTCAATCCGGTCTACACCCAGCTGAAGGTCACCGTTCCGGCCGGGTTACTCACCCGAGTGGGGAGCTATTCGGTCATGGTCAAGAACCCTCGGTCACAGGGAGGTACTTCCAACCAGGTCACCTTCTTTGTGGCACCGTGAGCAGTCGGTCGTTGGTCTTCGACCAGCGGCGCCCAGGTTCCACGTTCGACGGAAGAAAGGACGAGGTCCCAGGCTTATTCCGGAAGGCCGCTCACAGAGCGGCCGCTACAACGACCTTGCTGTGGGCGCACTCAGTGCGCCCCTACACTCACCCATCCGGCCTG
>JAPYTY010000273.1 GCA_029942065.1 Acidobacteriota bacterium
TGGTCTTTTCCATTAATATTCAGGGTGATTTGAGCCACGAGATGCTCCTTTCGTGATTAGCCTCGGATCCTCGTCTTGAAACAACCTTAATTATTGCTAATTAGCTGACAAAGTCTCAAGGAAAAACGGCGGTAGTCCTGGGCGGCCGTTTCCGAGTATTCGTGTTTTTGGGCCTTGTAGCCTTTGTGTGGTTTTCTGATTTGTTCGGTTGGGTGTCGGATTCAGTCGGAAAACCAACAATGGGCCAATCCCGGAGGCCGCTCGCAGAGCGGCCGCTACAACGACCTTGCCGTGCGCCCCTCCGAAATCGGCGCATTTGGGTGTGCATTTTCAGGACACCCTTTACACAGGACAATTTGAGGTCACTTCTCTGGAGCCCTGAAGGGGCAGTATAGAATAGCCTGGGGCGTGAGCCCCAGGTTGTAAAGGTCAGCGGTAAAAAGAGCCCTGTAGGGGCGATGTAAAGCCCATTGATGGTTTCTCTACATCGCCCTTACAGGGCTCCCTTGTTTACCCAACTTTCAATCCTGGGGCTTACGCCCCAGGCTATTTCACATCACCCCTTCGGGGTTCTGGAATCCAGACCACGAAACATTTCATGCTCTCCCACACTCCGGAATCGTGAAACGCGCTGGTCGAAGACCAGCGTCCGAGGCGCCTCCCACACTCCGGAATTGGGATTTCGAATTTGGGATTTCGAATTTCTATCGGTAGGGCCGCTTCAGGTACTGCCCCTGAGGATCTCCTACCACTTCGCCGTTGTGGTAGACCCGCTTTCCCCGCACAAAGGTGCTCTTGACGCGACCCGTCATTTCCAACCCTTCAAAGGGCGTATACCCTTGAGAGGACGGAGACCGTGAGGCCTGAACCTGAAAGGATTCATCGGGATCCAGCAGAACCAGGTCCGCGTCATAGCCCACGGCAATGTCGCCTTTGGCCAGCAGGCCATAGCGGCGGGAGGGGTTCCAGCACAGCAAGCGGGCCATTTGATTGTAGGACATTCCTCGTTTGTTGCCTTCACTGAAGACACATGAAAGAAGATACTCGGTTCCGCCAAAGCCGGCCTTGGCCAGGAACACATTGTCGGTTTCTTCAGGGTCCACCTTCTGCTCGGCCGAGCAGCAAGCATGATCGCTGACGATCCAATCCACCTTGCCGTCGAGCACCGTCTGCCAGAGAAACTCCACGTCTTCACGGGGACGGATGGGAGGATTGACTTTGGCGTAAACGCCGGAGGGTGCTTCGATGTCCAGCAGCAAGTGACCGACCGTCACTTCACGCCGGAAATTAATGTGTGGAAAGACCTCCTGCATCATCAGGGCCGCTTCCATCGCCTTGCGCGAGGAAAGGTGAAGCAGGTTGATGTTGGTACACTCGGTTTCATGGGAGAGATAAGAAGCGATAAAGATGGCCAGGCCTTCGGAGTGGGGTGGGCGGGCGGCGCTATAGGCGGCCAGTCCCGCCAGCGTTCCTTCTTCTTCCACCATCCTGGTATAGGCGTTCATGATTTCCGCCGTCTCGCAGTGCAGGCTGAGGCTGATGAAATCTCTGATTTCCGGTTGCTGATCAGAGACTTCCTTCAGGCCCCGCATGATGAACTCGAAATGGGCCAGATCATAATTTTCGTCGTCGCCGATCATGAGAAAACTTCTCTGATCGGAGGATCGTCCGTGCAATCCGTGGCTGCCGTAAAACATGAAGATCTTGAAAGAGGTGACGCCGAATTCCGTGACCAGTTGACCTAATTCCCGGATGTGCCGGCCTGTCATGGGAGCCAGATGATAGGCGTAATCGACGTAAAAATGACCCTGAGAACGCTCGAGCACCTCGGGAAACAGTTCGCTGTAGGGACCGGTCTTGTTCAGATAGTACTTTCCGGTTCTCATGTAGTTGATGCTGGAGGTGACGCCTCCCATGGCGGCCGCCTGACTCTCGGACTCCGCATCCTCCTCCAGTTCATGATAGATGCCCACATGCATATGGGCATCCACCAGTCCCGGAAATCCCAGCAGGTCGCCGCCGTCGATGATGTCCGCTCCCTGTGGGGGATCGATATCCGGTGCGATGTGGGCGAAGCGACCCTCCCGAATGGCCAGATCCAGTGTGTCCACACCCTGGGCCTCGGGACGGACCACCCGGACGTTCTTGATGAGGGTATCGTAGGGCGGGTGATCACTCATTCCTGTACACCCTTGACGATGCCGGCTTCCGAGAGTTCTTCGATCCGTTGGGAGGTGTAACCCAGATCGCTCAAAATTTCGCGGGTGTGTTCTCCGAGGTGCGGGGGTTCCAGCCGCAGGTCAAAATCGTGATCGCTCATTTCAATCGGTGTGCGAGGCATCTTGGTCTTGACTCCATCGGGGAAAACGGTTTCCAGCAGGCCCGCTCCCTGGTTGAGCTGAGGATCCTCGAACAGGTCCTCCGGCCGGGTGACGGGGGCAAAGGGAAGGCCGGCTTTCTCACACCGCCCGAGCACTTCGGTCTTGGAGAGTTTGGAAATAGTGGTTTCGATCTCCGGGATGAGCCGCTCCTCTTGAGCCACTCGATCGTTATTGGTTTTCAATCCCGGGTCTTCGAAGAGATCCTCCCGTTTGAAGGCCTCACAAAATCTTTGCCAGTGGCGGTCGCTGGTGATTCCAATGAAGACCGACTCCTGGTCTTGCGTCTTGAAAATCTGATAAACCGCCCAGGTAGTCAAACGAGCCGACATGGGGGGCAGCGGCTTGTCCGAAAGGGCCGCACAGGCCATATGTTGGCCCATGAAAAAGGCCGTCGTTTCAAAAAGAGCACTTTTCACAAACTGTCCCTTGCCGGTCTGCTCCCGTTCCCGCAGTGCCAGCAGGATGGCAATGGCCCCGAACAGGGCGCCGCCGATGTCGATGATCGAAGCACCCGCTCGAAGAGGCCGGCCCGGAGGGCCGGTCATATAGGCCAGTCCGCCCATCATCTGAACCACTTCATCCAGTGCCTGACGGTTTTCATAAGGGCCGCTGAGAAACCCTTTGAGGGCACAGTAGACAAGTGCCGGATTGAGTTTGCTCAGTTCCTCGTAGCCGAAGCCGAGACGGTCCATGGTTCCGGGACCGAAGTTCTCCATCAGCACATCGGCTTGTCCCGCCAGCTTTAAAATGATCTCCCGGCCTTCGTCGCTTTTGATGTCCAGTGCCAGAGACTTCTTGTTGCGGCTGAAAAAAGGAAAGAAGCCAGTCCCGAAACCTTTCAGTTTGCGGGTGGGATCGCCCTTTGGCGGCTCCACATGAATGACTTCGGCCCCCAGGTCACCCAGGACCAGGCCGCAGGCAGGGCCCATGATGGCATGGGTGAATTCCAGGATCCGGATTCCTGCCAGGGGTAGAGGTTTTTCCTGAGGGGTGTTCATAGCTGATAATCTCCGTGCTTTTTCAGGTAAGAAGTCAAGCCACCCTCCTGGAGTATCTTCTTCATAACCTCGGGCATCTTCGCTGCCTGGTAGGTATGCTTGGCGGTCAAGTCGGTAACCGTACCGCTTTCCAGATCAATTTCCAACTCATTCCCGCTTTCGATTGCGTGTTGGCCGATTTCCAGGACGGGTAGGCCGATGTTGATGGCATTGCGGAAAAAAATGCGAGCGAAGGAGCAAGCTACCACCCCTACCACCCCGGAGGCCTTCAAGGCCAGGGGGGCCTGCTCCCGGGAGGATCCGCAGCCAAAGTTCTCGCCCGCGACCACGAAATCACCCTTGTTCAT
>JAPYTY010000274.1 GCA_029942065.1 Acidobacteriota bacterium
CCTGCCTCGCAAGCCCATCATCATACGTCATCTCTCCCTCCCCCGCAAGGGGGGGGGACGACTTGCACAGCGATAGCTCCTGAGGATATCCTAACTCCGATACTGCAAGGCTTATTTTTAGGAGGCCAGGGTGTTCAAACGCTCGATTTTCTCTCAAAGACCCAATGAGGTCATCTCGGATGATCGTTATCGCCAGGTGGAAATGGCCATCGCCTTCAAGCGGTTGATCTGCTACCACTGTCGGTTTGAAGCGATTTACAAATACGCGGTCCAACAGATTCGCCGCCACCCTGAGATTCAGGTCGCCGAAGGCGAGGAAGTTCGTGAGGATCACCGGCAGATATGGAAGTCCATGCCTCGTTTTGCCGAGATTCCGGAACGGATCAGATGCAAGCGCTGCCAGGAAATTCTGGAGGTCGAGGTGATGTGCATCTACTAGCCCGGATGACGCATCATCCGGGCTAATCGTGCGTTCGTGCACTAGTGCTTTCGTGCTCTCGTCGAGTCGGCGGGGTTCCTGATGGCCTGCTTCTGGCACGAAACACCTGACTTCGAATGCACGGATTCACGAACGCGCAACAGCACGAAATCAGTCCCCAATCCAGCCGTTGATTATCGTTTCCCGCAGGTCAAAGCCAAAGGCCCGCCGTGATACCGCCACAATGGGCGCTCCCTGGAGGCGCTTGTAAACGGAACGGTTGAGCTGGCCGAACAGCTCGCCAATGAGTTTCTCGAACTGGTCACAGCTGTAACGCTCGTAGATGTTCTTTCCTTCCAGGGAATACTCGGTCTCGTCCAGTTCCTGCTGTTTGAAGGAGAGAAGAAGATCTCGAGGCCCCAGCCCTTTTTCAACAAAGTCGCTGACCACCGGACCCACCACCTGATAGTCGAAGGGATCCACCTGGTCCTGGCTTAGCTCCGCCGAAGGAATGGCCTCGAGAATACCTTCCGGGATCATGGGACGATCCCATTTCCGATTCACATAACCGGCTAGTCGGTAAACATCGGGTTTGGGAAGATCACCAATGACCGAAAGCCCTCCCACCATGTCGCCGTACAGGGTCGTGTAGCCCAGGGCGATCTCCGTTTCGTTTCCGTTGGAGAGCAAAAGGGCGTTCTGATCGTTGGACTCGGCCATCATGATCAGACCCCGGATCCTGGCCTGAAGATTCTCAACCGTGATCGGGGACTGAATGGGACGCAGGTGCTGCTCGAAGTCCTTCACCACCTGGTCCACCATGTCCTGGATCGGAATGACCTGATAGGGGAGATCAAAATTTTCGGCCAGCTGCCGGGCCAGCCCTTGACTCTGCTCGGAATTGTACCTGGAGGGGAGATTGTAAATCGAGAGCAGTTCCCTGCCCACGGCCTGGTAGGCAATGGCAGTGCCCAGGGCCGAGTCGATCCCTCCCGAGACGGTTTCAAGAACCCTCCGGAAGATTCCAACCTTGTCGTAGTAATCCCGAACGGCCATCACCAGTGCCTGAAAAATTTCCTCTTCACGATCAAATTCAGGTTCCTTCACGGCCTCGGCCCGGCCGTTCTCGAAGCAGACCGTCTGCTGATCCTCATCAAACTGCTTGAGGGCTCCAACCAGTTGACCGTCGCTTCCGTAGGCCACGCTCATGCCGTCAAAGGGAATCACATTTTTCCCGTTGTCCCCCACCCCGACGGTATTCAAGTACACAATGGCGACTCCATAGCGTCGGATCTGCTCCCGGATCAATTCAGCCCGTTCGAATCGTTTTCCGTCTCTCTGACCGGGCCCACTCCCTACAAAAGGGCTGGCATTGATGGAAAACAAATAGTCGACCTTTTTTTCCCGATACAGAGCACACGGTTTGAAATCGTAGCCTGCCTCCCACAGATCCTCACAAATCAACACTCCGATCGAGGCCGTTCCATCCGTGGTCTCGATGGAGACCGGCTCCACCTCTCGTCCGGCTGTGAAATAGCGCTTGTCGTCAAAATAGCGATACCCGGGCAACAGACGCTTGTGAACCACCTGAAGCAACTGGCCGTCCTGGGCGACTGCAGCGGCGTTGTAACGAATCATCCCACCTTCGGGCCGGGACCGCCCCGCATCAGAGTCCAGAAATCCCACAATGACCCCGATTCCCTTACTGGCCGGGACAATTTCCTCCTTCAGCACCCGCTGGTTCTCCTCGAGGAAGCCGTGATTGTTGAGCAGTTTTTCATCCAGGCAATAACCCGTCAGACACATCTCAGGAAAAACCACCAGATCACACGCTTCTGTTCTGGCCTGCTCAATCCCCTCCAGTATTTTCTTTCTGTTTCCGGAGACATCGCCGCTTGTGGGATTGATCTGAGCTAAGGAAACCTTCAGTTTCATCGATGCAGTCCTTGAATCGCTGTCTGCTCGTCCACGACACTCTACCCGGATCTATCATATCGAATTCGCTGCTTTTCAGACATCCGCCGAGTTTTTCCACAGCACTCTCTCATCGTCATTTTCACCACGGAAGGGATCTCAGCTGAAAGGATTTCCCCGCTCATAAAGGCCTACGACCCCGGCCTCCTGTCCCGGTGACAACAGCCCGGGCTGAGGGATTCTGGCCGACCGGAGAGTGTTTTCCACAAGAGGCCACGAGGTTTCCACAGGGTGTTCCACAGCAAGCCAGGCTTCCATCAGCTCCAAAAAGGAGCCACCGTCATCCTTTCGCCCGGCATCTTCGTCATCCCTTGAACGGCGAGGGTCCCATTTTGGGATCCTTCGTTTTATTTTCTCTTGAGTGGACTTACCTCATCGTCTAGAATCAGACCAAGCCGACGCCCTTGGACGGGCAAAGGATAACAAGAACCAACAAATGCAACAGCGGGAGTATCACCATGCATAAACACCCAATCTGGCTCGTGTTCCTAATGATGTTTGCAGGCATCTCTGCCGGCCTGGCCCAGCAAACTGCCGACACCATCTTGTACAACGGCAAGATTCTGACCGTGGATTCCAACTTCAGCACTGCCCAGGCGCTGGCGGTCGGCGGCGACCGGATCACGGCTGTGGGCACCAACGATGAAGTGCTCAGACTGGCCGGGCCGAACACCCTCCGGATTGATTTGAAGGGGAAGACGGTGACGCCGGGACTGATCAACACCCACGTTCACCAGGAATCCCCCGGGGGTTATGGCCGCGACCTGACCGCCGCCCAGCACAAGCGATATCCTTTGAACTTCAGAACCGTCCGAACCAAGGACGACGTCCTCAAGCAGATCAAGGACATTATCGCGGCCTTCGAGTTTAAGCCCGGCGAGTGGATCCAGTTCTCCACCAACCCGAGGGGAGATCAAGCCAGGATGCTTTATGACGAACTGGACCGGTGGGAACTGGACAAGGCCGCTCCGGACAATCCCATTGCTCTGTCCATGGGGATACCGATCCTGAACATGGCGCTGGTCAACAGCAAGGCCATTGAAGCACTCTGGGCCAGATACGGCGACTTCGTTGAAACCTACGGGCGTTACTGGATAGACGACGCAGGAAGACCGGACGGTCATCTGGAGCCTCCCGCCGTCCGGACCCTGGTTCAGGAATTTCTGGAGGAGCCCGACGTTGAGATCATGGCTCCGCTTTACCGCAAGACTCTCGAGGAAAGATCAGCCCTGGGTGTGACGACCATTTCAGGGGGTCTTCATGCTTTCTCGGTGGACGTCTATAAATGGCTCGATTCCCGCGGTGAAATGCCGCTGAGATACGGCTACGGTG
>JAPYTY010000275.1 GCA_029942065.1 Acidobacteriota bacterium
CACGCCTTGTCATCGCGGCGCCTGCGGCCCTTCGTCACGACAACCTATGCAGAATCCGGGCTTGGTTGCAGGATCGAGCCAAGTTGGAACGTGGAACACGCTGGTCGAAGACCAGCGCTCTTCACCACAACCACACAACCTCTCCAGGGCTGGCACCATCGGCACTTCTGTGGGAGAATTGGGCCTCTTAATTTCTGCGGAGGAAAACGAACATGAGCGACAAGGCAACCTGGACTTCCAAATCTGACATTTCTTCACAGCTCAGGACTCAGGATCTGCGTGATTGGCTGGCGGGAGCCGAGGAACTGGGACAGCTCAAGCACGTCAAGGGAGCCCACTGGGATATGGAACTGGGAGCTATTACCGAGATCAACAATCGGCGTCGGGGTCCCTGCCTGCTGTTCGATGAGATCGGTGATTACCCTTCCGGTTATCGACTGGTAACCGGGACCACCGGCAGTCCGGCCCGATTGGGGGGCATGCTGGGATTTTCCACCGATCTGAGCAGTTCCGAACTGGTACAGGCGCTGCGGGGGAAGCCTTCGGAATGGGAAAGCCTGGCCGGCGATTTTCCACCCGAGTATGTGGAGAGCGGCCCGATTCTGGAAAACGTCAAAAGCGGAAAGGACATCAACCTGCTGGAGTTTCCCGTTCCCAAATGGCATGAGAAGGATGGGGGACGCTACATCGGTACCGGAAGCGTGGTGGTGACCAAGGATTGGGAGTCGGAATGGATCAACCTGGGTGCCTACCGCATGATGGTGCACGATGAGAAGAGCTGCGGACTCAACATGGTGGCGGGCAAGCATGGACGCCAGCAGATCGATCGCTATTTCAAGGAAGGAAAGCCGTTTCCCGTGGTGGCCTCACTGGGTCATCATCCTCTGCTGTTTCTGTTCGCCGGACTGGAGGTCGCATACGGGCTGAGTGAGTACAACTATGTGGGAGCCATTTTAGGTGAGCGCTTCCAGGTGGTCAAAGGCGAAGTGACGGGACTGCCCATACCGGCCCACTCCGAGCTGGCGGTGGAAGGCTGGTGCCATCCTGGCGATAAGAAGATGGAGGGGCCGCTGGGTGAATTTCACGGATACTACTCGGGAAGTGAAAAGGCGGCTCCCGTGCTGCAGGTGGAGCGAGTCTACCACCGCAACGATCCCATCATTCTGGGCACTCCTCCCGGACGGCCACCCCACGATTACTCCTATGGCAAGACCGTCATGCGCTCGACCATGCTTCATGAAACCCTGGAAAAAGCCGGAGTTCCCGGAGTGGTAGGATGCTGGGCAGACGAGGTGGGAGGTGCCCGCATGCTGCTGGTGGTTTCCATCAAGCAGGCCTATCAGGGACACGCCAGGCAAGCCGGCTTGGTGGCCTGTCAGTGTCATGTCGGAGCTTACCTGGGGCGCTACGTGATCGTGGTGGATGAGGACATCGATCCCTCCAACATCGAGGACGTGATGTGGGCCGTTGTGACCCGCTCCGATCCGGCCCGCGACATCGATATCATCAAGCGTGCCTGGGGTTCGATGGGCGACCCGCAACGGGTCACCTTCAACGACCCGGTCCCCTACAACACGCGGGGCATAATCGATGCCTGCCGGTCTTATGAACACCTGGACGTGTTTCCGCCCGTGGCCGAGGCCAGTCCCGAGTACCAGAAAGAGATCCTGGAGAAGTGGGGCGATCTGCTGGGGAGCTAAACCCAGCCAATACAGAAGCATTGAATCGGGCTCAATCCTGAAGGATCGTTTCGGCTATCGGCTCGAATAGAAAATCGGACCCTCAAATCACTTCGGCTTCCTGTGCTGAATCTCGCCAACCACATGGGCACAGGTGTTAGCAGCCTTCGTGTACACTACAGGGCTGATTGGAGCACTAGTCGTCGTCTTACATGTGTCCTACAAGCATGGAGAGGAACACGTGGTTCCCGTTCTTGTCGAGCTCAACGATACCCTGAAGGGAGTTGCGGTGGGTGCTCTTGCTGTTATCCTCGGAGTATCCGTTTCGTGATCCGAACCTACCTTTATCCCGCCCCTAAAAATCAAAAATATAGGTCAGCTTCACTATGACGGCTCGCTCCAGGACATCCCCGGTGGTGGAGCGCCTTTCGTTGTAGACCACGAACAGATCGCTGAGCGGTTTGTAGATAAAATTGAAGCGGATGTTGCTGGAGATTTCCTCGACCGTGCTGTTGTATTGAACCAGTGCGTCCAGGAAAATTTTGGGCGTGAACGAGTAGTTCATGCGGGTGGTGACCAGGTTGGTCTTGAAGTCCCCTGAGGGGAGGTCCAGGTCTTCCCGGCGCCAGTCCACCTCCGCGGCAAAGTGATAACTGGGGCGAAAGGCGAAGTCCAGCTGGTAGGAATTCTTGTTACCGTCAAAAAAGCCGCCTCTGCTGAGCATGATGCCGCCGCTGAACATTCGAGAGCGGTTGCTGGAGGCGGAACCCAGGTATTCCACATAGTTGTAGTCTCCCACCGGGATGAACTGGCCGTCTCGGATCTCAAACGGCTCATCCAGACGCTCGAAGTGGGATCGGCGCGTGAACCAGACGTTGCTGCTGTCCTCGAAGCCGACCGAGACATTCTGGTCGGCCCGGCGCGACTCCAGGATGTTCTCCAGGTCGGTGATGTAGTGAACCGAGGCGGAAGGCCTGAACTCGCGAATCCAGGGGATGGCCTCCCCGGGGCGGGGACGGATCGTCATCTCGCCGGTGCTCTTCCGAATCCCTGTCCGGGGGGCAAACCCCGCTTCGGGATTGAATTTCTCCTGAATGGATAAGTGCTCCGCCCTCAGGTTCAGGAATCGATCGTTCCACTCGACGCTCAGATCGCCGGCCTTGTCCTCGCCGCTGACTCCGGATGTATCGGTTTTCGCCAGGTAGGAAGAGACATCCAGATACTGAAAAAAAGTGAGGTTGGCATCCACCCCGAAGGTGCTGTTGTTGTAGCCGTCGTTGGTATGCTTGTTGACAAAGATGGCACCGATGTCCGATCTGGACAGCACCTCCCGGCTGACCCGGACTACCGAGAAGTTGGTGGAGGGTGTCTCCCCGAAGTCGTCGGCCTGCATCGAGATCATCCCCAGGCGATACTGCCCCGCCTTTCCGCTGAGGCGGGCACCCCCTAAAATGGGCACCACCTGGCCTCTGGACAGCCCGATCCGGCGGCTGAAAAAGGGAATGAGGTCGCGCTGGGAGCGGAAACCGGATCCGGATGTTCCAAAACTGAAAAGATCGGCGTTTTCCAGGAAGAATTCGCGTTTTTCGGGAAAAAAGAGGCTGAAGCGGGTCAGGTTGATCTGCTGGGTATCGGCTTCAACCTGCGAAAAATCGGTATTGGCGGTCAGATCCAGGGTCAGCCCCGGAGTGACTCCGTACTTGATGTCAAAACCCAGTTCAGGGATGAAATCGGTGTCGTCGTCTTCACGCCGTGTAATGGGTGCTGAAAGGTAAGGTTTGATATACAGATTTCGGCCCTGCCGGACCCCGCTCAGACCCTCCAGTTCACCCGCCAGAGAGACCCGGGGGAGACGGTAGGGACGTGGGACAGGGGACCAGTAGGTCTGCTCGTTCTTGCGCCGGATAACCCGGAGAAAGTTCAGGCCCCAGCGCTGGGTCTCGAGGCTCTTGAATCGAAGAGTCTTGAAAGGAATGGCAAATTCCGCTTGCCAGCCCTGCTCGGTGATCCTGGTTTTCACATACCAGATG
>JAPYTY010000276.1 GCA_029942065.1 Acidobacteriota bacterium
GCTTTGGAGTCGACAAATCGAAATTGTAGATTCTACCACAATCCACGCAATAACGGCGCCCCGTAAGTCTTTTCAAGACCACATCTTCGTCGACCTGAATATTAACCAAACACAGGGGCCGCGCTTCTTTGAGCTGTTCCAGCAGATCCGCCTGGGGCAGGTTTCTCGGGAAACCGTCCAGCAGCACCGCCTGTGAGGGTCCCGCCGTCTCGATTCGCTGGCGGACAATCTCCGCCACCAAAGCGTCCGGTACCAGATCTCCTCTTTCCATGATCTCCTGAGCTTCCTTTCCCAGAGTTGAACCTTTTCGCGCCTCTTCCCGTAAAACCTGGCCTGTAGACAGAGGAATCACATTGAGTACCTCCGCTAGTTTCTCCCCCTGGGTTCCCTTTCCGGCACCCGGTGGACCTAACAGCACGATAATGCTGTCGTTTTTCATCCCCTCCTACCCCGAATCCTGCCTTTCTTCAAAAAACCTTCGTAATGCCGCATGATCAACTGCGACTCAATCTGCAGTACGGTATCCAAGGCAACGCCCACTACAATCAGCAAAGAAGTCCCGCCAAAGTAGAAGGTCACCCCCAAACCGGTGGTGATGAAATCCATATCATAATCAATCAGAAAGTTGTCAATGGTGGGCCCAATAAAGGGAATGGGCTGAATTTTGAAGCCGGTAATCAGAAATTCCGGCACCAGACACACCAGCACCAGGTAGATGGCCCCGGCCGCCGTTAATCGGCTCAGGGACCCGTCGATGAATTCCGCTGTTCGTTTTCCCGGCCTGATCCCAGGGATATAGCCACCATACTTTCTGATGTTGTCGGCCACCTCATCCGGATTAAAAATGATACTCACATAAAAAAAGCAGAAGAAGATAATCCCGCCGATGTAAATCAGATTATAAAGAGGATATCCCTGTTGAAGCTGCGAGGTCATGCTTTGCATCCAGGCAGTTTCAGGAAAGACCAATCCCAGCGTCGAAGGAAATGCCACAATGGAAGCGGCAAAGATGACGGGAATGACCCCACCTGAGTTCACACGCAGCGGAAGATGGGTGGCCTGGCCGCCGTACATCTTGCGTCCCACCACACGCTTGGCATACTGAATTGGGATCCTGCGTTGGCCTCGTTCCACAAAGACAACGGCAGCGGTCACCAGAACCATCAAGATCAACAAAAACCCGACCGCAAAAATACTTAGCTCCCCTGTAGCCAGCGAAAGCACGGCGGGAACTAAACCCACGACGATACCGGCAAAAATGATCAGCGAGATCCCGTTTCCAATCCCCCGCTCAGAGATCTGCTCCCCGATCCACATCACGAAGGCCGTGCCGGTTGTCAGCGTCAGCATGGTCATGAGACGAAAACCCCATCCGGGAGACGGCACAATGGGAGGTTCAGAGGTCGTCTGCTCCAGCGCCAGGGAGGTGGCAAAACTTTGAAACAAACTCAGTCCCACTGTGAGATAGCGCGTGTACTGGGTAATTTTCTTTCTCCCCAGTTGTCCTTCCTTGGAAAGCCTTTCCAGATAGGGCCAGACAACGGTGAGAAGCTGAAGGATAATGGATGCCGTGATGTAGGGCATGATGCCCAGGGCAAAAATAGAGAGTCGGCTTAAATTTCCGCCCGAAAAAACATTCAGGAAGCCAAAAATAGTGCCTTGCTGCTGTGCAAAAAATTGCTGAAGCGCAAAGGTGTCAATTCCCGGAGTGGGTATCCAGCTGCCCATGCGATAGACTGCCAGCAAGGCCATCATAAAGAGAATCCGCCTGCGCAGGTCCGGAATATTGATGACATTGCGAAAGCTCGAAACAAGCGGGTTCAGTTCGGCCATTAACTCAGGACCTCGACTGTTCCACCAGCCTCTTCGATCTTCTTGCGAGCCGACTCACTGAAATGATGGGCACGAACCGTCAGCTTTTTTTCCAAGGTTCCCTGACCCAAAATGCGCAGCCCATCCTGGAGTTTCTTGAAAAGTCCCTCTTTCCGTGCCAGTTCCGGCGTTACCGTCATCCCTTCATCGAAGTGGTTCAGGGAACTGACATTCAGGATGGCGTATTTCTTGGCAAAGATATTGTGGAAACCTCGCTTGGGAACACGGCGATAAAGGGGCATTTGCCCGCCTTCAAACCCGGCCCGCTGGCTGTAACCTGATCGAGACTTCTGCCCTTTGTGGCCTTTTCCCGACGTTTTCCCGGTACCGGACCCCGGTCCGCGTCCCAGCCTCTTCCGTTTCCTGTTGGCCCCCTTGGCAGGCCTCAATCCGTGCAATTCCAAGCTCACTTTGACGCATCTCCCTCGACTATTTGAAGCAAATGCGGCACCTTGGCCACAACGCCTCGCACTGCAGGGGTATCCTCGCGCTCCACAACCTGATTGAGCCGTCTCAACCCCAGACTCCGCACGATACGCTTTTGGGGCTCCGGCCGGCCGATTATGCTGCGAAAATATTGAATTTTAATGGTCTTGCTTCCCATCACAGGTCCTCAACCGCCAGGCCTCGCGTCCGGGCCACCTGGGCCCGACTGCGCAACTGGAGAAGACCCTCAAAGGTCGCCTTCACCACATTGCCGGGATTGGCCGTGCCCAGCGATTTGGTCACAACATCCTTGATGCCGGCCAACTCCATCACCGCCCGTACCGGTCCGCCGGCGATGACGCCCGTTCCTTCCTGAGCCGGTTTGAGCACCACTTTTCCGGCACCAAAATCTCCCACCACAGCATGAGGGATTGTGGATTCGCTCAAAGGAACCTTGATCATGTTTTTCTTGGCTTTGTCGATACCCTTACGGATCGCGATCGGCACCTCTTTGGCCTTGCCCATCCCGAAACCCACCCGCCCCTGCTGGTCTCCCACCACTACCAGGGCATTGAAGCTCAGGTTTTTCCCACCCTTCACAACCTTGGTGACACGATTAATCGAGATTACGTGATCCGATAGTTCTCTGTCGTGAACGTTAGCCATCAACTTCTCCTAAAACTTGAGACCTGCCTCGCGAGCGGCTTCTGCCAGCGCTTTGACTCTTCCATGGAAAATGTACCCCCCTCGGTCGAACACCACGCTGGACACCCCATGCTCCTGCGCTTTTTCGGCTATCAACTGACCTACCTTTTTGGCGGCCTCGAGATTACTTCCAGTTTTGCCCTTTTTCCCTTCCAAGGTGGACGCCGATGCCAGAGTATTCCCTTTTTCATCGTCCACCAGCTGGGCATAGGTATGTTTGAGGCTGCGAAAGACGCACAATCGCGGCCGTTCCCGGGTTCCGTGGATTTTCATCCGAATCCGACCGTGAATTTTGATTCTTCGTGCTCTTCGAGCTAGCTTGCGTGCCATTAGACCGTCTTTTTACCTACCTTTAATTTCACCAGTTCATCGGAGTAGCGAATTCCCTTGCCCTTGTAGGAGTCCGGGGGACGCAGCATCCGAATCTCAGCGGCTACCTGTCCCACCTGTTGCTTGTCATTCCCGCTCACGACGATGCTGGCAATGTAGTTCCCTATGGGTTTTTTGCCTTTTTGCACGGCAATCTCAATCCCCTCAGGTACTGGGAATTCAATGCCGTGAGAGAACCCCAAACTCATAGTCAGGGTCTTGGCCTTCATTGCAGCTCGAAATCCAATTCCCACTACATCCAGTTCCTTGCTAAAACCCTCGGTTACACCACCCACCGCATTGGCCAGCAGCGCTCGGGTCAACCCCTGCAACGCCC
>JAPYTY010000277.1 GCA_029942065.1 Acidobacteriota bacterium
ATCCTGTAATTTACGGTAAAAGCCTTCCAGGACCCCTGCTAGATATCGCTGTCGCTCGCGGTTGAGCCGGACTTCGTTTTTGATTTGATACCCTTTCCACAGGCGATCCAGCAGGCCAAGCAGGTAATGGTAAACGTACTCGGCCATCTCCAGGTTGGCGGTGGTGCCGAAGATCTCGAGCACCGAGCCCGAACGTCCCCGCACGGCGTCGTAGCTTTCTGCCCACAATACCTCCACAAAGAAGAACTCGTTGAGGATCGAAGCCAGCCACAGTTCATGGGACATTCTTCTCTTTTTCACATGGCCCAGACGGCGTGAACTGAAATGTCGTTCTCGATCAAGTTCGACCAGATCGATGCTGTACTTGGTGAGCAAATATCGGGCCTTTTGTACGGCCGCCTGTGCCTCGTGTTCGTTGGGGCTGGCGGCCAAGGAAAGAACCTTCTTGAGAAGTCGGAAGATCTTTTTCTCCTCCGGTTGGTCCGACTCCTTTGCCCGGGCTCCGGGAAGACATCGCAACCGTCGACACGCATTTTGAAAGGCGGGACCGTGGGGTCCTTCATCGGCGGGCTTCAGGACGTCATCCACATACTGGTGGGCCATTTCATGACGCAGGGTATCCATCACGGAAGACCATGGGGCCGTCAAAATATGAGCGTGGGAAATGGTCAGGGTTCGCCTTTCTGGATTCCACGAACCGAGTGGCTGGTCCCCCTCTCCTATCCGGATCAGGGGTTTCTGGAGTGCTTCGGCCAGGTATTCTCGGTTGTAGGTATGCCACCAAAGATAGAGCTGGCGGTTCCACCGGTTGCGCAATTGACGTTTCAGCGGGTCCTGGTCCATCACCCGAAATTATCCTACACAGGTATGAAGTTCCGCTTCGCGGACTCGTGCAATCGTGCAGCCGTGCGCCCCTGCTGTGCTGGCTGAGATTGGAGAGATAAGACAAAGAAAAGAATCTTCTTCTCTGTGTCTTTGTGCCGTTGTGGTGAAAATCCCATTGGCGTTTTTGTGGTTCAGGTCCCTCCCCGATTTCCCCTGGAGGTAAGCTCTGGCATAATCAAGTCATGTCTGAAACAGCAAAACCGAAGGTGGCGTTTTTGGGGACCGGGCTGATGGGGCAGCCGATGGCTGAGCGACTTCTGGCTCAGGGCTATTCGCTTCGGGCCTACAACCGTAGCCGGGAGAAAGTCGAACCCCTGAAAGCTTCCGGTGCCGAGATTGTGGACTCCCCCGGGGAGGCCATCCACCAGGCCGACTGCGTGGTCCTGATGCTGGCGGACGCGCCGGCGATCCGTGAGGTTATTTTTTCGGAAGCCGCCCGCCGAGAGCTGTCCAGCTGCACCGTGATTCAGATGGGAACCATCGGACCCTCCGAGAGTCAGGATGTCGAGCGGGAAGTGGATGCCGCCGGGGCCGACTATGTGGAGGCGCCCGTTCTGGGCAGCATTCCTCAGGCCGAAACAGGCAGGCTGATCGTGATGGTGGGAGCATCCCCGGAACAGTTCGAGCAGTGGTCCCCCTTGCTTCAATGCTTCGGTTCCGATCCGCACCTGATCGGTCCGGTGGGGAAGGCCGCCACTCTCAAGCTGGCCTTGAATCAGCTGATAGTTTCCATGACCGGCGGTTTCGCTCTCAGCCTGGGGATCGTGCAGCATGAAGGGGTTTCGGTGGATCAGTTCATGGAAATTCTTCGAGGCAGTGCCCTTCACGCACCCACCTTTGAAAAGAAGCTTCCCCAGATGTTGTCGGGAGATTTTGCGAATCCAAACTTTCCCACTCGCCACCTCCTCAAGGACGTCGATCTGATTCTTGACACGGCCGAGGAGATGGGGCTGGATGCCTCGGGATTGATGGGCATGCGCAAGGTCCTGGAGAAAACGATCCTCCGAGGATTGGCGGATGCCGACTACTCGGCGCTGTTTGATACCATCACCTCTGAGAGTTGAAATTGGCCGGCTGTCGAACGCCGTAAAATGGCCTTAGAAGGAGATATGTAAATGACTGATAGCAAAGGAATTTTAACCTTCATAAAAGATGCCCAGCACTATTCGGCCCTGGTCAACGGGGCCTACGGCGGCATCGTTGGAGACGGGATGAGTGATCTGGTCGAGGTCCATCTGTTTTGTGAGACCAACCCCGAGATTGAACGGATCGAGGTGGACGTGGTCAGCGGCCAGGAGGTGGCTCGATTTCCGGAGGAAGTGTCCAAGGAGAGAGTCGCCAAGTTCACGGCCCTCATGACGATTCGGACGGCGGAGAGTCTGGCGCAGTGGTTGTTGAAAAACGTTGCCGAGGCCAGGAAGGCTCAGGCGGCATCCGATACCGGCGGCGGTTCGGGAAAAGTGCATTGAAGATCGGTAACAATGAGCCTGTTTGATATGTTAGCGGTCCTGATCACCCTGTCAGCGGTGTTCAGTTATCTGAATCACCGTTACATCCGACTGCCGACCACCATCGGATTGATGCTGATCGCCCTGCTCATGTCGTTGAGCCTGATCGTGGCAGGGAAGCTGGGTGTGGGGCTGGAACAGCAGGCGAGGGTTCTGTTAACGAGCATCGATTTCAATCAGGCACTTCTGCACGGCATGTTGAGCTTTCTCCTATTTGCCGGTGCCCTGCATGTCAATCTCAGTGATCTGGCCCAGCAAAAATGGATCATCGGTTCACTGGCGACACTCGGAGTCGTGACCTCGACTCTGTTGGTGGGGACCTCGACCTGGCTGATCCTGGGTTTTTTGGATGTCCGGATGCCCTGGACCTATTGCCTGCTGTTTGGCGCGCTGATTTCTCCCACCGACCCGATCGCCGTGCTGGGGATCCTCAAATCAGCCAAGATTCCCAAGACCCTCGAAGCGAAGATTGCCGGAGAATCGCTTTTCAATGATGGAGTGGGCGTGGTGGTCTTTCTAGTGCTGCTGGAGATCGTCACGGGAGGCCAGGAGGTCATGGCGGGAGACGTCGTGGTTTTGTTCTTGACCGAAACCGGTGGCGGAGTCCTGTTCGGGCTGGCCATCGGCTGGGTGGCCTACCAGATGCTCAAGAGCGTCGACAATTACCAAGTGGAGGTTCTGATTACCCTGGCCCTGGTGACGGGAGGCTACTCTCTGGCCGGCCACCTGCATGTCTCGGGGCCCATTGCCATCGTTGTGACCGGCCTTTTGATCGGGAATCATGGTCGTCTCATGGCCATGTCCCAGGTCACGTGCCAGCATCTGGATACCTTCTGGGAACTGGTCGATGAAATTCTCAACGCGGTACTGTTCGTTCTGATCGGACTGGAGATCCTGGTGCTTCCTCTGTCCGGCCCGGCGCTGCTGGCCGGGATCGCGGCCATCCCATTGGTTCTGGCCTCACGTCTGGTCAGTGTGGGGGTACCGGTCTTATTGCTTCGTCCCTTTCGCGAGTTCAGTCCTCGAGTGGTGAGGATTCTTACCTGGGGCGGATTACGGGGAGGAATCTCCGTCGCCCTGGCTCTCTCCTTGCCGGAGGGACCGGCACGCGACCTGTTTCTTCCGGTGACCTACACCGTGGTGGTGTTCTCGGTGGTGGTTCAGGGACTGACCATCGGCAGACTGGTCAAGAAGGGGCAGTAGCGGCCTCGCTCCGCTTGGCCGCGTTCCACGTTCCAGGTTCCACGTTCCACGTGTCCGGAGTGTGGGAGGCGCCCCGGCCGCTGGTCTTCGACCAGCGCGTTTCAGGT
>JAPYTY010000278.1 GCA_029942065.1 Acidobacteriota bacterium
TAGTAAAGGAGCCCTGTAAGGGCGATGTAGGAAAACCGTCAATGGGTCTACATCGTCCCTACAGGGCTCCTCTTAATTCCTGACCTGCACAACCTGGGGCTCACGCCCAGGCTATTCTATGCCGCCCCTTCAGGGCTCCGGAGAAGTGAACTCTGAATGAATTGTGTAAAGGATGTCATGGGAATGAACGCACCGAGGCGCCTCAGCCGATGGTCTTCGACCAGCGACCGGAAATCCGAATTCCGAAGTCCCAAATTCGAAACACAGAATTCAAATTCCCTATTCTCCACGGGGAGCGTAAGCGACTCGTTTCTCCACGCCGAGCTTCAGCGAGGCGTTTTTCTGCGCGCGAAGCGCGCTTCTCCTGGCTCTTGGACTACCGCACCACTTACTTCAACCAGTCGGGGAACTCATCTCCTCCGGAGGTGTTGTTCCAGACGATTTCTCCGCTCAGGCCCGTCATGATCGCCTTGAGGTTGAGGACCTCATCCATCGGAATGGTGAAATAATCCTGGTCCAGAACGGTGAAGTCGGCGTATTTCCCGGCCTCCAGCGTCCCGATGGTATCCTCGGCCATCATGTACTCCGAAGCCCAGGTGGTGGCCATTTTCAGTGCCGTCACTCGATCGATGGCTTCATCCGGAAGCAGCACATGGGATTCCGGATAGACCCTGCTGGTGGCGGTTTGACGGGTCACCAGGGTATGAATCGGTTTCCAGAAATCGGTTCCCGAGGCCTCGAAGGTGACGCGGATGCCGTCGTTGATCCAGCTCTTGACCGGCATGGCAAAGGCTTCGAGGTCCTCGCCATACTCGGTGAGCAGCTTGGGGACCTCCGACAGGTACCCGGTGTTGACGTTGAGAATGATTCCATACTTCTTGATTCCATCCATCACATCAGGCAGGTTTCCCAGCACCTGGTTGTGCTCCAACGTCAGTCGGAGGTCGCGGATGTACTCGACCGAGAGATTGGCCTCCTCCATCGCCTCTTCAACCATCTGGATGTAGAGCCGGACTCCGTGACTGGAGGTTCCATGGACCCCGACAGCGCGCCATCCGTTGATCAGACCCGCCCGAAGAGCCACCCAGGCCTTGAGGTTCGGATTAGGACAGCGTTCCCGGGCTTTGATATCCGGCGGGGCCTGGATGTCATCACCCATACAGATATTGTTTTGAGTGGAATCCCAGATTTCGTGGCACATGCCGTTGAGCCACATTTTTTCCCCGCCGTTTCTGTGATCGGTCCAGGGTGCGCCGTAGGCTCGATAGAAATTATTAATGGCTTCTCTGTTGAAGAGGTTTCCTCGCTGCGGTTCGATGTAGTAGGCCAGGCGGTGAGGGAGTCTGTCTTCGCGATTCAGGAGGGCATAAGCGGCCACGGTTCGGGGATACAAAAGTCGTGTAGCCACCGTGGTCACGCCCGCTCTGAGCACATCCAATCCCTGCAGCCTCATGGCTTCGGCCAGGTCGGAGAGAGGTTTGTCCTTCCACCAGTACTCGAAGGTCATAGCCCCCTGCTCGGGTACCGCGAAATAACCGTTGTTCGCCGATCCGGGACCCGTTTCCAGATCGGTGCTTTCCTCCCAGTCGGGGAAAACCTCCTTGAACTCGTCGATTGCTTCGGAATTGAAGTATCCTCCGATGCCTCCCCACACCATCACCGGGTGGTTCGGGGTGGCCGCATCGAGCTGTCTTCGGTTGAGTTTGCCCACGTAAAACCAGGTGCGGTTGGTGCCCGGATCGTTTTCCGGGCCTTCCCCGACGAAAACGCTGATCCATTTACCTGCATCGATGCCCTGGGTTTGAATCGCATTGGTGATGGTGTCCCGGATAGCCTTGGCGGTCGCCTCCGGCGTTGAGGCGGCGGTTACGGTCAATTTGACGCTGGGGTCAACCAGGCCCAGTTGAGGGCCGTATTTCCGGGCCGCAGCCATGAAGAGATGGTAGTGAGTCTGGATCAAACCAGGAATGACGGTCTTGTTGCCCAGGTCGACCGTCTCGGTTCCCGGTCCTGCCAGGGTCTGCATTTCATCGACGCTACCGAGAGCCATGATTCGCTGGCCTTTGATGGCCATGGCTTCATAGATATTTCCCGGGGTGTCCGGAACGATGCTCCGGTCATCCATGCTAACGATCTTCCCGTTCACTAAAATCGTGTCGGCCCAGCCCATGTCTTCCACCAGAGCCGGACGATCCTGAGCGAGCCCCAGGGTGGGTAGAGCCAGCACCATCAACGCTGAAAGGGTAAGCAATCTTTTACTCATCATGATTGTGTATTCAACCTCCTGTTTTGGGTCGGCAAATAACGATTTTGGGATTATACCATCGGAACTCTTTTTCTTTCCTCTACCGGCGGCTTTTTGGGGAACTTCTGATGGAGGCCGTGCCCGAGAACCGCTGAAGCCCTGTTAGCTTCCGGCAGCAACCTTTTCCACCAGCCGATCGTACTCGGGGGCCCAGTTCTTCCAGTCGTAGGTCTCGACTCGAGACGCCAGAGCCTGTGCCGTCTTCCGGGTGGATCGGGGATCCGCCAGTGCCTGCTTCAGCTTTACGGAAAGTTCGTCCTCGCGGTCGTACAGGCAGGGCTCGTGAAACTCGGGCGGCAGGATCTCCGGGTAGCTGAGGCGCCTCGGCAGCAGGGGAAGGGTCTGGCAAACGGCGGCTTCCAGAATGCTGATTCCAAAGAACTCATGCAGGGCGGTCGAGACCGTCAGTGTGGCATCCCACAGTAAGCTCTGATAAAGATCCTGCTCGGCGTAACCCCAATGAATCACATGGCTGTTCAGCTGGCGGGCGGCCGTTTCGAAAATTTCCGGCGGCTGTTGAAAAGACTCACCACATACGGCCAGTTCAAACGGGGTCCCTTCTGCGGCCAGGGCCAGGATGGCCTGAAAAAAGGCCTCCGGGTTCTTGTCGTATTCCCAGCGCTGGTTCCAGAGTATCAGCGGCTGCTCGCGCTGTTGGGTGGGGGCCGCCGACTGCAGCAGTCGCGCCAGGTCCAGTCCCACCGGGAGCACCAGCGAGCGTTCCTTGAGGCGGCCCACGGTCTGCTCTTCACGAAATTCGGGGAAATGATTCAAGAAACCGGGAAGGGCATCGAAGAAGGAGTGGCGGTGAAAATCGGAGTTGAAGACGACCTGATCGGCGCTCAGCATGGAGGCATAATTGATGAAAGCGTAATGGAGATCCCGTTCTCCGTGCTGGCGCCGCATCGGCCCACTATCCGGATCTTCAGGCAGCGGGTAGGTCAGCTGATTCTCGTGCATGTAAAGGACAACCGGAGTGCCGGACGTCCTTTCCCGTGTGAGCGACAAAAAGGTGCTGACATCCAGCATGTCGGTCGCCACAATCACATCGGGCTCGAATTCGGAAGCCGCAAACTCCCGGGCCAGGGTCACCGCACCGCCGTGCATTCTCCACTTCCAGTAACGGGCCGGAAGGGTCAAAAGGAAAAGTTCGTGGGTGCTGTACTTCCGGTAGCCTTCAGCCCATGCGCGGTGGCTGCCGCCATGGTAGGGAGAAATAAGCATCACTTTCATCATCGGGCAGATTGCCAGTATGTCTGAAGGTGTGTCAACCGGCGGTTGTCTTCAAGTCCTGCTGGGCTTATCAAGGAGAGAAGATCCGTCGGAGAATGAACACCTGAACGGGAGTAACAGATAATGAGCATCATCCAGAAAAAGCGCCTCACCTTGACCGTTA
>JAPYTY010000279.1 GCA_029942065.1 Acidobacteriota bacterium
TTTCATCAATTTGATCTCCAAAAAAATCAACTCTTATTGGGTGATGATGAAATCGTGGCCCCGGACGGTCTTTCGTCCGTTGGCCTTGGCGCGGGCAGTGGCCTGCTCGATCAGCCAGTGAACCCAGGCGTTGAGACCGTCTACAGCATCTCCACCCGTGTTGCATTCCTTTGCAGAAATGGCGGCCTTCACCTTACTCGCTACTATAAGAGTTTCTCCACTCATATTTGATTCCTCCATGGGAGCTTGTCTACTTTAATCAGGAAAGTCCTACCGCTCCCGAACCTGCAGTACCCTCCACCCTTGAACGTCATGGGATCTATCCTTCTAACTCCGAGACCCCCGGAAACACTATCTTTACTGATTCGTTTTACCACAATCCAATGACAGAACCACTAAAATTATGGTGTTTCAGCCCGGTTTCTGCATCATCCAGGCTGAATCCCATCGGTAAAGAAACCATTGCTATACTGAAAATCCCTCCTTTAACAGCGGCAGTTCTCGCACACGATAACCGGTTGCGGCAAAGATGGCGTTGCAGACGGCCGCCGCAATGGGCGGTAAGGCGGGTTCGCCGAGTCCGGTGGGCGCAAACTCGCTCTGGATGAAGTGAACGTCGACCTTCGGAGCGTTGCCGATTCGAAGAAGCGGATACTGGTCGAAGTTGGATTCCTGCACGCGTCCGTTCTCGATGGCAAGTCCCAGCCCCAGCGTTGTGCTCAACCCGTCGATGACGGCGCCCTGGCACTGGTTTTCCGCACCGCTCATGTTGACGATCGGACCGACGTCGGCCGCGACCGTTACCTGATGAACTGTCACTTTCCGGTTGTCATCGACGCTGACCTCGGCCACTTCGGCAAAATGGCCGGCGTGACTGAAGTAGAAGGACAATCCCAGGCCCCGTCCTCCGGGCAGCCGTTTCCCCCATCCAGCCTTCTCGGCGGCTAGTTTGATGACGTCCGCGGCACGTCCCGTGTTCAGGGTACGGGTGTTTCCGGGATCCAGCCAGCGCGGCCGCCCCATGATCTCCAGCAGGAACTCCAGGTGGTCGCGTCCGGCGGCATCGGCCAGCTCGTGAATAAAAGACTGCACGGCAAACGCGATTCCGTTGGAGCGCGGCGCCCGCCAGGGACCGCAGGGAGTTCCCAGCGGCAACATGGTCTGGGTGATACGGTAATTCTCGAGCAGCGGCGCCGGAAACTCGCCATCGGTGATATTGCCCCCGCTGACGGGCTTTTCCCCGTCGCTGGAGAAGGTCACGAAATGATCCTCGAAGGCGACCAGCTTGCCCGCCTCATCCACGGCTCCCTTGAGCCCATGAAATCCCCCCACCCGGTAAAAGTCGTGGGCCATGTCATCTTCGCGCGTCCACTGCAGCTTGACCGGCGCTCCGGCTTGCTTTGAGATGGCGGCGGCTTCGCACACCGAGTCGTTCATCAACCGGCGGCCGAAGCCTCCTCCGACACGGGTCTGGTGCAGCGTGACCTGATCTTCGGCAATCCCCAGGATCTTGGCGACACTGCTGATTCCTCGCTGGGGAGTCTGGGTGGGAGCCCAGATTTCGATTCTATTGTCGTGATACCAGGCCGTGGTGTTCTGGGGTTCGAGCGTCGCATGGGAGAGAAAGGGATAGCTGTAAAAACCCTCCAGCGTGCTGGCGGCATTACTGTAGGTTTCATCGACGTCCCCCTTGGATCCAATCATCTCGGAGCCCTGTTGTTTACCGAGCTCGCGGGCTCGCTCAACCGAGCCGCTCCAGCTGTCCTTGGAGGCCCCGGATTCATCCCAGGTCACTCGAAGCTGACGCTTGGCCGTGAAAGCGGCCCATGTGGAGGTCGCCACGATCGCGACGCCTGGCATCAGCTCGGCCACTTGCCCGTTGCCCTCCAGGACAAAGGCATCCTTGACGCCGGGAAGGGAACGGATCTCGTCGAGATTAGCCTGGCGGACACTGCCCCCGGTGGCGGGACACTTGTCATAGGTGGCATAAAGCATTCCCGGTATCTTCTGATCGATACCGAAAAGGGGCTGCCCGGTCACCAAGGCGTGGTTATCGACGCCGGTCACTCGGGTTCCCAGCAGCTTCCAATCTTTGCGCTCCTTGAGAGAGAGGGTGCTCCCGTCCGGAACGGGAAGCCCGGCGGCCTTGTTGGCCAGTTCGCCGTACCCCAATTTCTGCCCATCGTGGGGGTGAACCACGGCACTCATTTCGGTCGTGCAGTCGGAAGCTGAAACGCCCCATTCCTGGGCGGCGGCCGCAACCAGCATGGAGCGGGCGGTGGCGCCGGCACGGCGCAGCTCATCAAAGCTGGAGGGGATCGATCGGGAACCGCCGGCCGCCTGTCGGCCAAAGACGGCTTGATTGATCGGTGATTGTTCCGCAACCACGTCCGACCAGTCGGCGTCGAGTTCCTCGGCAACGATCATTGGAAAGGCCGTTTTGATGCCCTGACCAATCTCGGGGTTTTTCGAGTAAATCAGGATCGAGCCGTCCGGGGAGATGCGAACAAAGGCATTGGGAGCGAAGGTGCTGCTTCCCGCCTGGGCGGCGAGGGCATTGCCTTCTCCCAGCTGAAAGGCTAGGACCAATCCTCCACCGGCCAGTCCGGTGAGTTTGATGAACGAGCGTCGAGGGATGGCCTTCATGGTATGGGTTTCCAATTCGGCTTCCACGTCGCGGATGATGTCTTGAAGGTATTGATCGTTCATGCGCTACCTCCTTTTCGTGCAGCCGTGTGTATGGCCTGGCGAATGCGGTTGTAGGTTCCGCATCGGCACAGATTGCCCGCCATGGCTTGATCCACATCAGCGTCGCTCGGCGCTGATGTGGTGTTGAGCAGAGCGGCGGCGTTCATGAGCTGACCCGCCTGGCAGTACCCGCATTGAGGAACGTCGTGCTCGATCCAGGCTTCCTGAAGCGGATGCAGGGTTCCGTCTTCATTGGCCAGACCTTCTATGGTGGTTATGGCCCGTCCGACCACCGATGCTGCCGTGGTGGAACAGGACCGAACGGGTTCCCCATCCACGTGCACGGTGCAGGCTCCGCAGAAGCCGCCACCGCAGCCGAACTTGGTGCCGACCAGACCAAGACTGTCACGCAGCACCCATAGCAGCGGCGTCGAGGAATCGATGTCCTCTACCACCTGCTCCTTACCGTTGACTGAAAGTCGAAGCGTAGGCATGGTTTCAACCTCCTGAGGGCTAGAGATTAGGTTTCGCTCTCAAACAGGTCATCCGCCTTGAGAGGTATTTCTATACTAGCGTCGTTTACTCAAACAGGAAAGTAAAGAGTCCGACAAAATGTTCTCTGTTGCCATCGGCCTTCACCACCAAGACACAGAGAAGAGATTTTCACCACAGAGACACAAAGACACAGAGAAGAAAATTCTTTTCTTTGTCTTACCCTTTCCGATCTTAGCCAACACAGTAGGGTCGCCCGGCCGTGCGACCACAGCAAGGGCCGTGAGGAGAAAGCTGACCGGAATGTGGGAGGCGCCTCAGTGCGCCGATTCCGAATGCCGCTCAAGCCTGATTTTCTCACACCAGGTCGTGACGAAGCGGCGGCAGGTCCGGTCAGACAAGGCGCACGAGAGGAGGCCCCCGGAGGCGTACGGTACGCTGAGGAGGCCAAACGAATGCAACACAGTCAGGGCGGATCATGGCGCCGATGCAGTAGAGCGGGTGT
>JAPYTY010000280.1 GCA_029942065.1 Acidobacteriota bacterium
CAATGAGGTCTATCTCCTCCGGGTGAAAGTCTTTCCCTTCAAATGCATTTTCGATGGCCTTAACCGACAAATCGCTGTTGGCCTGATCCTTGGCGATAATACGACGCTCTTTGATACCACTTCGCTCCTGAATCCACTGGTCGGAGGTATCCACGATTTTTGCCATATCGTCATTCGTCATGCGTTGCTCGGGCACGTACATACCGAGTGCGGAAATCTTGGCTCTTCGCTTCATCAATGGCTTCTCTCCTCGTCTATGAACGGTACCCTGGTCAACCTAGTACGACAACAGCTCGACGCCCGCGGGCACCTTGAAATCAAACTGTTTATCAGGAATAGCGATATTTTCCTTGAAATTACTCAGAATGTATTCATTCCGGTTTCCGATGGGTTCGACCACAACCAACCGACGAATCAGAAAAGTTGACGAGTTGACTTCCAGAATGAGAAAGGAAAACTCTCCCTGTGGCTGCTTGGGCACCAGTTTGACCAAGGTATTCACCGGCTCGAGCGCTTCTTCCTTGACCTCAAGTTCAATGTGGAAATTCTCCTGTATATTGCCTTTGCCCAGCAAAAAAAGCAGGGGAGTCTGAATTTCGGACAGATCCAGCTCCGAGACGATGACCTGCCTGTCGCGGGGAACGTAAAAGTAGCTTCTCTGACCGTCCGCAACGAAGAATTTGGAAGTGGGTTGCTGGTATTCCCAGTACATTTTGCCCGGCTTTTTCATCATCACGATGCCCGACTCCTTCATTTGAAGGACGCGGCTAAGGAAAATTTGGTCGAATTCCGCCGAAAAGCTTTCCAATTTCTCATACTTCTCCTGGAGACCATTCACCACCTCATCGACCGTTTCAGCCTCCGACGGCACTCCGATCAAAAGAAGGGCCAGCGAGCCGGACATCAGCCGTGCGTTCCACCTATTCATTGGCCGCCGTATTCTCCGGATCTTCCAGCTGTCCCTCATGCTGCCCGAAAAAAGTCTGGAAAAGGATAACGAACACCCCGCAGGTAATGGCACTGTCCGCCACATTGAAGGTGGGCCAGCTATACAACTCCCTCCAGTGTACTTCGATAAAGTCGGTAACATGCTGACGCATCAACCGCTCAATGAAATTCCCCAGGATTCCCCCTAAAAGCAGTCCCAGGCAAAGCGACATCACCTTTTCATCCACCGGGGTGGTCCAGATGTAATAAAGTACGACGATCAGGGCCACAATGGCCAAGACGGTGAGAATAACAGGCTTCCACTGAGAATCGGACCCATGGAACAACCCGAAAGCGATCCCTTCATTTCGAACATAGTGAATTCTAAAGAAGCCTTCAATAACGGTGTAGTTGTGCAGCAAATCAGTGTTACGGATGATCCACTTGGTCAGCAAGTCCAGGAAGGTGACCATGCACCCCAGGCCGATAGCTACAAACCGTATTCTGCTCGGTAACTCCACGACGCCTGCATCTTACGACACTTGGCCCATCTCCTCCAGAACGGCATAGCAGCGCTCACAAACTGCAGCTGTTTCAGAGACCGTTCGCAGCGAAGGAGAATAGTTCCAACACCGGGCACACTTCTCTCCTGCTGCCTGGGACACCGAGACCTCAATTTCCTGAGCGCCCAGGTCCGGATCTTCCGCCAGATCGACATCGGAAACTATGAACAGGAAACGGAGATCCTCCATAAAAGGTTCCAGATAGCTCATGATTTCCGTTCCGCAGCGCAACCTGACCTTCGCCTCCAGGGAGTTGCCAATGTGTTTTTGCTGACGACTTTCCTCCAGTGCCTTGCTGACCTGTGCTCGAATTTCCTGCAGTTGCTCCCACCCCTGCAAGAGTTCATCGTCACGATCCTTCTTGATGTCTCCTGAAAACTCAGCAAGATGAACGGAATCACAGGGTTGTCCATGAACATGAAGATTCTTCCAGATTTCTTCACAGGTAAACGGCAGTATGGGAGCGAGCAGACGCACCAGGGTATCCGAAATTCGAAACAGCGTGGTTTGGGCAGCTCTCCTCTGGGTCGAATCGGGGGCAAAGGTGTAGAGTCGATCCTTGAGAACATCCAGATAAAAACTGGATAAGTCCACCACGCAAAAGTTGTAAAGCGTGTGGTAAACCAGGTGGAAGTCGAACTTTTCGTAGGCCTGTTCGGCACGCTCGGCAACCTGGGCCATACGCGCCAAAGCCCAGCGATCGATTTCGGTTAAATCCTTCCGGGGCACCTCCATGTCGGGATGAAAGTCGGAAAGATTGCCCAGCAGAAATCGGTGGGTATTGCGAATTTTCCGGTAGGCTTCACGCAAACGCGAGAGAATCTCCTCACCCAGACGGACATCCTCGGTATAGGTGACGGAGGACACCCACAATCGAAGGAGCTCCGCCCCGTTGGTCTTCATGACATCCATGGGTGAAATGACGTTTCCACGACTCTTGGACATGGCGTGCCCCTGTTCGTCCAACGCCCAACCACTGCAGACAGCGATGCGATAAGGGGCCTTTCCCCGAACTCCGACTGCCACCAGCAAGGAGGTATGGAACCATCCACGAAACTGATCTCCCCCCTCCAGATAGACATCGGCAGGACAACTCAGGTCATCCCTGGTTTCCAACACAGCTTGATGGCTGACTCCGGAATCGAACCACACGTCCAGAATATCGCTCTCTTTCTCAAACTCCGAATGCCCACATTTACAGCGGACACCCTCCGGAAGAAGCTCCGAGACATCAAGAGAAAACCAGGCATCGGGTCCCTCACGCTGGAAGATTTCCGCTACGTGATTCACAACCTCACCACGCAGCAGGGGCTCACGGCACTGGCGACAAAAAAAAGCGATGATGGGAACGCCCCAGATCCTTTGGCGGCTGATGCACCAGTCCGGCCGACTGGCGATCATATTACTGATTCGCTCTTCACCCCAGGAAGGGATCCATCTCACCTGCTTGATCTGGTCAAGAGCCTCCTGCCTTAAGTTGGCATGATCCATGCTGATAAACCACTGAGCAGTGGCACGAAAAATGACCGGATTGTGACACCGCCAGCAGTGTGGATAACTGTGCGAAACCTTCGCCTCTGCCAGGAGAGCACCCTTCTCATCCAATAACTCGTTAACCCGTGAATTGGCCTCAAATACCTGCAATCCGGAAAAATGCTCAACCTCTGAGGTAAATCTGCCCAGGGAGTCCACCGGACTATAGATCTCCAGGTTGTTTTCGAGCCCCACCAGATAGTCTTCATAACCATGCCCTGGAGCCGTATGGACCGCTCCTGTTCCCTGCTCGAGCGTTACATGGTCTGCCAGGATGCCCTTGGAGTCCTGATCCAGCCAGGGATGGCGGCACACCAAGTTTCCCAGGACCTCTCCCTTGACCGTGTCGATCACCCGATAGGACTCCAGACCACAATCCTGAGCAACCTGCTCGAGCAGCTCACGCGCCACAATGTAGATCTCCTCCTGGACCTCCACCAGGGAGTATTCAAAAAGCGGGTGGAAACAAATGGCCAGGTTGGCGGGCAAAGTCCAGGGTGTGGTCGTCCATATGAGGGCAAAGACCTGGCGGCCGGAAAAATCGGACCCCAGACCGTCAAGTCCCTCAATGACGGGGAATTTCACATAAATCGACGGGCTCGAATGATCCCCATGCTCCACTTCGGCTTCGGCCAGAGCCGTTTCACACGAGATACACC
>JAPYTY010000281.1 GCA_029942065.1 Acidobacteriota bacterium
ATGTGGCTTGGGTGGTCCACGATGCCAAAGACTATGGAAGAATTCACCAATATTGTCCAGGGCGGTCGGGATCTGAGCGAGGACGAAGCTCAGCGCGCACTGGAGCTGGTATTGTCCGAGGAGACTCCGGATTCCGCCATTGCTGCTCTTTTGGCGGCTTTGGCTGAGAAAGGAGAGAGTCCTGCGGAAATTGTCGGCTTTGCCCGGATCATGCGCCGGCAGGCGATCCCGATTCATTCTCGCCAGGAAAAGCTGATCGACACTGCCGGGACCGGAGGAGGAGCCGATACCTTCAATATTTCCACCACGGCGGCCTTTGTTATCGCCGGAGCCGGCGTCCCGGTCGCCAAGCACGGTAATCGTGCCCTGACCTCCCGCTGCGGCAGTGCCGATGTGCTGGCAGCCCTGGGTGTTTCGATTGAATGCCCTCCGGAGGTGGCTCGAGTCGCCCTGGAGAGCATCGGGCTGGCTTTCATGTTTGCCCCGCTTTTTCATCCCGCCATGAAGCGGGTGGCTCAGATTCGACGGGAACTGAAGCATCGCACCATCTTCAACATGCTGGGGCCCCTGACCAATCCCGCGTCGGCTCCCTATCAGATCATCGGCGTTTATTAGCCCGATCTTACCGAAAAGCTGGCCGAGGCCGCCCTGGGTCTGGGGTGCCGAAGGGCCTGGGTGGTGCACAGCTATGATGGACTGGATGAGCTTTCTACCGGAGCGAAGGTCAGGGTCTCCGATGCCCGAGACGGCAAGGTGGAGAGTTTTGATCTGGATCCGAAGGATTTGGGCTTCAAGGAGAGTACGGCCTCAGCTCTTTCCGGCGGATCCGCCGAGGAAAATGCGGATACCGTTCGGGAAATCCTGGAAGGGAGTTTGAAAGGCCCCGCCCGGGATGTGGTTGTTCTCAATGCGGCTGCCGCCCTCCATGTGGCTGGAGAGGGCGGGTTAATGGAGATGGTGAAAAAAGCAGAGGAGTCCTTGGACTCAGGAGCGGCACTGGAGAAGTTATCGCGGTTGATCGAGGCGTATGGAGGACAGCTGACAGCTGACACCGGACAAGGGAAATGAGGAGTGATTTTTCTGGATTTTGGATTCTGAATTCTGGATTTTTCTTCATATGAGCATTCTGGACGAGATCGTCGCTTCGAAAAAACAGGAGTTGATCGAGGCCATGCGGGTGTGTCCGCTGGAGGAAATCATAGCGCAGATCTCTGAGAGTCTACCGGTGTCGTTCACCTCGGCCCTGGCGCGAGAGGGCATCAATATCATCGCCGAGGTGAAATACAAGAGCCCCAGCCAAGGGGATTTTCAGTGTCAGCTACCGCCCCGGCAGTTGGCCAGGCTTTACTCCGACAACAAAGCGGCGGCGGTATCCGTTCTGACGGAGCGAAACTATTTTGCAGGGGACATCCGCTTCCTGGACGAAATCGACCAGGAACTGCCCGAGATTCCCCTGCTGCGCAAGGATTTCATTGTGGACCGCTATCAGGTGGCCGAGACCCGAAGGAGTCCGGCTTCCGCCTATCTGCTGATCGTATCCTGTTTGTCGGAACAGGAGTTGGCGGATCTGATCGATTATGGGCGGGAGTTGGACCTGGACGCACTGGTGGAAGTGCATGATCCTCAGGAACTGGAGATCGCGGTGGAGCAGGGAGCCCGGACCATCGGTGTCAACAATCGCCATTTGAAGACGTTTGAGGTGAGGCTTGAGACCTCCTTCGATATTGCCCGAAGAATGGAGGGAGAAGAAGACTATCTTCTGGTTTCAGAATCGGGAATCGAGACCCATTCACAGATCCTGGAACTGCGTGATGCGGGATTCAGCGCCTATCTGATTGGCTCCAGTTTGATGAATTCGGAGGATCCGGGACTGAGGCTGAGAGAACTCCAGGGTGAGAACTGACCCATGGCAACCGGAAAATTCTTGATCAAGATCTGTGGAATCACCAATCAAGAGGATGCCCTGGCCTCCATTGAATATGGGGCCAATGCCCTGGGCTTCAATTTTTATCGGCCCAGTTCTCGTTACACGGAACCCCGGGAAGTTCAGAGTATTCTGGAACAGCTGCCCGAGCAGGTGTTAAAAGTGGCCGTTGTGGTAGTGAGTTCCGGAGACGTCCATCATGCAATCGAGGATATCAGCAGTCGCGCACCTTTCATTGATGCTTTTCAGCTGCACGGTCTGAAATCGGAGTCGGAAATTCCATCCGTCGAGAGGCGTCTTTATATCGCCACCTCGCCGGAGGAGGCGGACTCTTTTGCCAACTTCGAAATTCTGATCGATACTTCCTGGGGAAGGGGAAGGAAGGCCGACTGGGAAAAGCTGGCTCATCTCAAACAGCCCTATATTCTCTCCGGGGGGCTGGATCCGGAAAACGTCGCCGAAGCAATCCAGTTCCTTCACCCCGACGGGGTGGATGTCTGTTCCGGCGTGGAGCAGACGCCCGGAATAAAGGACGCAGGGAAACTGAGGAGATTTATTGAGCAAGCCCGGCGCGTTTCGGGCCCGCTAAAAAATGTGTAGGGGCGCCCTTCGGTCAGCCGGCACGGCCGGTGTAGCGGCCGCTCTATGAGCGGCCTCCGGTCAGGAGAAACGAAATGACAAAGAAATCCACTTCTAAAAAAGAGACTCCAAATCTCCAAGGCTACTTCGGTGACTTTGGAGGACGGTTCGTTCCGGAGACGCTGATGGGTCCTCTTGAGGAACTGACCCGAGCCTATCTCGAGGCGAAGGAGGATCCGGGATTCCAGACGGAACTGGAGGAATTGCTGGGTCGTTTTGCCGGGCGTCCCACCCCGTTGTTTCACGCCAGGCGGCTCTCCCGGAAAGTAGGCCATACCATCTATCTCAAGCGAGAGGACCTCTGTCATACGGGAGCCCACAAGATCAACAACGCCCTGGGGCAGGCCCTGCTGGCCAGGCGTATGGGAAAGAAACGCATCATTGCGGAAACCGGTGCCGGACAACATGGCGTTGCAACGGCCACCGTGTGTGCGCTGCTGGATATGGAATGCGAAGTCTATATGGGTGTGGAAGATATGGAGCGACAAGCACTCAATGTCTTTCGCATGGAGTTGCTGGGAGCGGGTGTAACCCCGGTGGACGCGGGGAGCCGCACCTTGAAAGACGCCATCAATGAGGCCATGAGAGACTGGGCGACCAATGTTGAGAGTACCCATTACCTGCTGGGCTCGGTTTTGGGTCCCTATCCCTATCCCACCATGGTACGCGATTTTCAATCAGTGATCGGTCAAGAGGCGCGCCAACAGATTCTTGAACTGGAAAATCGACTTCCTGATGTGCTGGTGGCCTGTGTCGGAGGAGGCAGTAATTCGATTGGATTGTTTTACCAGTTTCTGGAGGATGAATCGGTGCGGATGGTCGGGGTGGAAGCAGGAGGTAGGGGGATGGAACTGGGACAGCACGCCGCTCGTTTTCAAGGAGGATCGCCGGGGATTTTGCACGGGACCTTCAGCTATCTATTGCAGGATGAGCTGGGACAGATTTCCAGCACTCACAGCGTCTCGGCCGGCCTGGACTACCCCTCGGTCGGACCCGAGCATGCCTACCTTCGAGAGAGTGGCCGGGTCGAGTATACTTCGCAGGACGATGAGGATGCCATGGACGCTTTTCATCTCGTGAGTGAAGTGGAGGGCATTATTCCGGCGTTGGAGTCGGCT
>JAPYTY010000282.1 GCA_029942065.1 Acidobacteriota bacterium
CTGCGCGCGAAGCGCGCGTCACATCTCCGGATGTTTCTCGTGAAAGCCGGTGGCGTCCTGGTAGTTTTTGGCCAGCGCCAGGATCTCGGCTTCCTGGTAAAGCCGGCCCACCCAGGTAATAGAGCTTGGGATTCCCGATGCTGAAAAACCGTTGGGCACCACCACGGCGGGATGACCGGTCATGTTGGTCAGGGGGATGTTCTTGCCGACGGGGTCATCGGCGGGGGCCGAGGGTCCGGTGGGGACGACCAGCGCATCCACCTGGGAAAAGAGCTGTTCCATTTCCTTCATCAGCAGCTTGCGCAGGCGAAGCGCCTGAATATATTCCACCGCCGGAATCATGCGGGCTTCCCGGAACGATTTGGGCCAGGCATCCTGAGTGGCCAGCAGCTTGTCCCTGCCGCTTCGGGTGAGCTCATCAAAGGCGGCGGCGGCTTCCGAGTAAAGTATGATTCGCTGCAGATCCTCGGGATAGTCCGGAAATTCGACCGGCCGTAAATCAAATCCCATGGAAGTCAGTTTCTCGAGCGTGGCTTCGTCGTTGGCTTTCTCTTCGGGGTCACGCCTCTCGGCTTCAAAAGCGCTTCGGATGTAACCCAGGCTCAATCCTCTGGTCTCGAGCGAGGGGTCCCAGTTAAAGGGACGATCCGCCACTGCCAGATCTTTTCCATCGGGACCATAAAGAGCATTGAAAACAACGGCGCAATCTTCCACCGTGCGGCAGATCGGTCCCACCTTGTCCATACTGAAGGTCAGAGCCATCACTCCGTAGCGGCTGACTCGTCCGAAGGTGGGTCGAAGGCCGCTGAGTCCACAGTTGGTTGAGGGCCTGGAGATGGAACCCCGGGTTTCCGTGCCCAGGGAAAACCCGACCAGTCCGGCTGCAGTTGCCGCCGCTGATCCGGCCGAAGATCCCCCGGGGCCGACCGCCGGATTCCAGGGATTCATGGTCTGGCCTCCAAACCAGATGTCCCCCCGGGCCATCTCGCCGGTGGAGAGTTTGGCCACCAGCACGGCCCCGGCCTCCTCCAGCCGTTCGACCACCGTTGAATCGTAGTCGAACTCCTGGTCCTGGTAGGGAGCCGCGCCCCAGGTGGTCTTGTAACCCCGGGCTGCCGCCAGGTCCTTGACTCCCCAGGGAATTCCGTGGAGGGGTCCGCGGTAGCGGCCGGCCGCTGTCTCCTGGTCGGCTCGACGGGCCAGCCTCAAGGCCAGATCCTCGGTCAGGGTAATGACACATCGAAGCTGCGGGTCGTATTTTTTCAGTCTGTTCAGGTACATGCGAGTCAGATCCAGAGAACTCACCTGCCGGGTGCGGACCAGCTGGGCCAGATGGGTCACCGGCCAGAAAGCCGCATCCTGCAGGTCGGCAGGTGTTTGAAGGCCGGGGACCGGACTCATCTTGAATGGCTGTCGCCGGGTCTCGAATTGCATCCCGGGCAGGACTGGATTGAACTCGAGGGCCGGCGAGTCGGAGTTTTCGAGGGGAGTCTTGCGCATCGCCTGGTAGCGCTCCAGGTTCTGATTGACTCGTTCCAGGATGGCCTCTCGTTCGGCGTCGTTGAACTCGAGTCCCGCCATTTGTTCGGCCACCCGGATCATTTCCGGGGTGATTCGAAGACCCGGGGCCTCCTGCATCTTCCCCCACAGAAGGCCGGGAAAAAGAGTGGAGGACAGTCCGATAGCCGAGAATTGAGTGAGAAAACGGCGCCGCTTTGAATGGTTGTGTTCTGTGGATTTCAGTGGACTTTCTGGATGAGACATGGCGTGGACCTCTT
Source organism: Acidobacteriota bacterium (assembly GCA_029942065.1). Lineage (GTDB taxonomy): Bacteria > Acidobacteriota > UBA6911 > RPQK01 > JADFOI01 > JAPYTY01. The sequence continues at coordinate 1,779 of JAPYTY010000282.1, forward strand.
TTCGTTTTGAAAGCACACTAAGTGCGATTGAGGGTAAAGTCAATGGAGCGTAGAAGGGTTTGACTCTGTTTTGGCCAGCCAGTACGATCTTGACCATTACCTTGATTAACAATAAAAGCACCGATCCGGGGAGCACTTCATGAACCGATTCATCTTGACGTTTCTATTGGCCATCCTCTTTGGGCCCGCCTCGGCGGTGGGGCAGCAAATTTCACCCCTGGTGGCGGAACAGGGCTATGCCGACATGGTCCTGCTCAACGGCAGGATTGTAAGTATGGATGACCGCAGCACCCTTCCCGGAACCAGCGGGAATGTGTATCAATCCATGGCGATCAAGGGAAAACGAATCATGGCGCTTGGCAGTAACCAGGGGATGAGAGCCCTGGCCGGTCCCGCCACCCGGTTTGTGGAACTGGGAGATCGAACCGTGCTGCCCGGCCTGATTCAGACCCACCATCACACCTTCCTGTTTGCCGATCTGCGCTATGGTCCGGAGATGGGCCTTCTGGATCCCAGTATCCGGCTCAACGTGGTGACCGAGGCCACACCCGAGGCTACCGCCAAGAAGATTCGCGACACCATCATCAACGCCATCCGCGTCCAGAACATCCCGGCAGGCCAGTGGATCCGAGTGAATGTTCAGGAATCGGAAAAGGCACCCCCGGGTCACAGCCGAACCTGGTTTTACATGGGACGGCTCAATAAACGACAGCTCGAGGGAGTGACCGACGAGCACCCGGTCATGGTTTCCAACAATATCCAGGGGATCATCAACGACGTTGCCATTGCTGAGATCAAGAAGGATTTCCCGGACTGGGAGGAGAGCACTGATATTGAAAACCGGCCCGGGGCCTCGGCCGACGGCTACGTGGCGGTGCCCGAGATTTTCGGACTTTCCTGGAATATCTTCTGGAAGGATGAGCCAGTGGCCACTTTTGCTGAAATGCTCCGTCTCCACGGCGTTCGTGAACTGGTTCCTGAAGGGGTGACCACTATCGCCACCCGGCTTCTCTATCCCGACACCATTGCCGCTTATCATCTGCTCAATCGGGAAGGCCGGATGCCGCACCGGGTGGCCTATTACGTGGAGAGCCAGCGAGGAGAATACTGGGGCTTGAAAACCATCCGGGAATTCTACCGGGGTGCCGGAGCCCCCTGGTCCACCCATTCAAGCGGCAACGAGATGCTGTGGCTCAATGGCATGTGCAACGAGATCTGGGATTCCAATTACAACGAGAAGTGTCTGGGACCTGATTTCCCCAATGCCTCCGAAGAAGTTCGATCCAGGGAGCGATGTCCGAGTCCTGGAACCAAGCCCTGGGAAACCTTCAGGACGGCGATCGTGCACGGATGGCGTCCGGTCCAGGCCCATGGCACCTCCAGCCATGGTGCACGCCTCTACATCCAGATGCTGGAGCAGTCCATGGCAGAAGGCAATTATTCGGTGGAATACATGCGAGGCCTCAGGACCACCCTGGAGCACAACATGGTGGTGGGCACCCAGCCGGACGTCATGGCGGGGCTCAAGAAATTTGGAATCATTCTCAACGTGAACCCGGGGATGCTGGGTGAGGTGCCTGACGACATAGCCAACTACGGCGAAGGAATCCGGGACTTCATCATGCCGGTCAAGACCTGGCTCGAGGAGGGAATTCGCGTCACCTTCGAGGCGGCGGGAAGTGATTTCTGGACGCCGATCCACATCCTGGTAACCCGCGAGGTCCAGCAGACGCGAGGGATCGCTGCCCCGGACAGTAACCCCTTACCCAAGGTTACCCTGGTCCCCGAGCAGGCCATCGATCGAGTGACGGCACTCAAGATGGCCACCACCTGGGCCTCGGAATACATGATGGCCGAGGATACGTTGGGAACCCTGGAAACGGGCAAGTTTGCCG
>JAPYTY010000283.1 GCA_029942065.1 Acidobacteriota bacterium
CCTCTATTGGCGGCTCCAAAAAGATCAGAGAAGATGTCGCTAAAGGAGTGGTTCCGCCCTTCGCTGCCGAGGTCAGGACCGACTCCCCTGAACCCAAAGTCCCGAAAGCCCCCTTCCGGAACCTGCTGCCCTTCTCGATAAGACCCATAGTGATCATATATCTTTCTCTTGTCCGGATCACTCAGAACTTTGTAGGCCTCTTGTATCTCTTTGAATCGATTCTCAGCCGATTCATCTCCCGGATTAACATCGGGATGGTATTTACGTGCCAGCCGCCGATAAGATTTCCTGAGTTCGGCCTGGGATACTTTCCGTTCAACATTCAGACGCTGATAGTAATCGTTTTGCACCATTCACCATTACTTCTTGTCATCCACGTCGACATACTCGGCATCGATAACTTCATCGTCTTCCGATGCTCCCTCACCAGCAGCCTCTGAGGAATTCTGCGAATCAGCCTGGGGAGGCTCCTGGGCGGACTGGTACATGACCTCCGCCAGTTGATGGGATGCCTGAGTCAGCTTTTCAGTAGCCTGGTTGATTTCCTCCCCGGTGCCCTCCTCGACGGCCTTCCTGGTTTCAGCCAGGGCGTCTTCGATGGACTTGGCATCCGTTTCACTGATCTTGTCACGATTTTCAATCAGGATTTTTTCAGTACTGTAAACCAGGCTGTCGGCTCGGTTGCGAGCTTCAATCTCTTCCTTCTTGAGGCGATCTTCTTCAGCGTGGCTCTCCCCTTCCTGAACCATTGTTTCAATATCTTCTTCGGCCAAACCACTGGAACTGGTGATGGTGATCTTCTGCTCCTTGCCGGTTCCCAGATCTTTGGCACTCACACTGAGAATCCCGTTGGCATCGATGTCAAAGGTCACCTCGATCTGGGGAATTCCGCGGGTTGCGGAAGGAATCCCAACCAGGTGAAACTTGCCCAGCGATTTGTTGTCCGATGCCATCGGGCGCTCTCCCTGTAAAACGTGGATCTCAACTGACGTCTGGTTGTCCGCTGCTGTCGAAAACACCTCCGTCTTCCGAGATGGAATCGTGGTATTGCGTCCGATTAACACCGTGTCCACCCCTCCCAGGGTTTCAATTCCCAGGGAGAGAGGGGTCACGTCCAGTAACAGCAGGTCCTTGACGTCGCCACCCAGCACACCTGCCTGGACCGCAGCTCCAACGGCAACCACTTCATCCGGATTCACCCCTTTGTGGGGCTCTCGTTCGAAGAAATCCTTGACCAATTGCTGAACCCGCGGGATCCGAGTAGATCCACCCACCAGAACCACCTCATCAATTTCACCGGGTTGCAAACCGGCGTCCTCGAGTGCCTGGCTGCAGGGACGCAGAGTCCGCTGAAGGTCATCCTCAACAAGCTGCTCAAATCTGGCCCTGGTCAGCTTCAAGTTCAGATGCTTGGGACCCCCTGAATCAGCGGTGACAAAGGGCAGGTTGATATCGGTTTCCTGAGTGGTGGAGAGTTCCATCTTCGCCTTCTCGGCAGCCTCTCTGAGGCGCTGCAGGGCCATCTTGTCCTGTGAAAGATCAATTCCCTGATCTTTCTTGAACTCCTCGATAATCCAGTTGATGATCCTTTGATCGAGATTGTCGCCTCCCAGGTGGGTATCGCCGTTGGTCGACTTCACCTCAACCACACCTTCACCCACCTCCAGAATCGAAATGTCGAAAGTTCCTCCGCCAAAATCAAAAACCACAATCGTCTGATCTTTCTTGCTGTCCAGACCATAGGCCAGGGCAGCAGCCGTGGGTTCATTGACCAGTCTCAGGATCTCGAGACCCGCGATCTTTCCTGCATCCTTGGTGGCCTGGCGTTGCGAGTCATTGAAATAGGCTGGAACTGTCAGGACTGCCTGGGTCACCGTCTCCCCTAGATACTCTTCGGCCGCCGTCTTCAGCTTTTGCAGAATCAGCGCTGAGATTGCAGGGGGAGATTCGTCCTTGCCGCCGAACTTCACCCAGGCATCTCCATTGGAGGACTTCCCGACCTGATAGGGCACCATCGTGATCTCCTCCGAGACCTCACCGTATTTACGGCCCATAAAACGCTTGATCGAGTAGACCGTATTTTCCGGATTGGTCACAGCCTGCCGTTTGGCCACCTGACCCACTAATCGCTCATCATTTTTGGTGATCGCGACCACCGAGGGAGTGAGGCGACCTCCTTCCGGATTGGTGATTACGGTCGGTTCTCCCCCCTCCATCATGGCAACCACCGAGTTCGTAGTTCCCAGGTCAATTCCAATAATTTTACTCACAAAATCCTCCTACATTAGCTAACAACGTCGTGCGTTCCATACGTCAAATTTAGTCTGATCTTTATATAAGATCTGAGTCTATTGCTGTCAAGGAAGGGGGAAATACCCCACTTCGGGCATCGGAGAAAGTAGGTCGGGGAAGACTCCGAGGTAAACCGTTTACCGGTTAAACAGAGCGGGAGGCCACCAGATTCGTTTGGGGAAACTCAGAGACGGAGCATTAAACAGTTCCTTTTCGTCGGCCAGGTTCCTGGCCACCCGCACAATGTCTTTAGCGGCGCGATTCCTGGGGTAATGGGACAGAAAAGGCTTGATGGCCTGCACCGACGATGGAATTCCCCGGTCAAAGTGAACAAAGCCCAGAAAGCTGAGGTTATTTCTGATCCGAAGGTACCGAAACAATAGACGGTGAAAATTCTTCAGATACGACTTTTCGGCTCCCCCCAGTGCTTTACCCAGTGTTTCCCCCAGTCAGCAGAGCCCGACCTCCTTGAAAAGCGTCACGGCCTGCCTGGTCACCGTTGAGGCTGACGGGAAAACCGGGAAGGGCTTCATGGTGGACGGAGAGGGTGAAATTGCCACCAATAGCCAGCTCGTAAGTGCAGCGCGCAAGATCAAGGTCTCCACCCAGGCCGGGGACATCTTCCTGGGTAAGGTGATCCGACTGGACGAGACCCGGGATCTGGCCCTGATTCAGATTCCAACCAAAACGCCGGCCTATCTGGCTTTGGGAGATCCCAACTCAGTCGATGTAGGAGAAACCGTCTATACCCTGGGGAATCCTTCCACTTTGGACCTCACTGAAACAGTGATCAGTGCCCTGCGAGGAAGTGGAGGCACCGATCTCATCCAGATTGACCGGCCCATCGATCCGGCAAACGGCGGCAGTCCCTTTGTCACCGCGCAAGGAGCCGTGGTGGGAACCGCCTCTTACAAGATGGGACAAGAGGATGACAGCGCAGGGTTTGCGGTAAGCGTTAAAGAGCTGAAGCCCTTCCTCTCCGGCCAGTAGCCTTTAAGCGACCTCGCTTCTCTCGGTCGCGTTCCAGGTTCCACGTTTCACGTTTCCGGAGTGTGGTAGGCGCCTCAGTGCGCCGATTCCGGAAGGCCGCTCGCAGAGCGGCCGCTACATTGGCTCGCCAAACCTCCGGCATCGCTCTGCAGGAGCGACAGAGTCTGGCTCAGGGCTTCCCGCCCTGGGACAGTCTTCTCTTCTTCTCTGTGCCGCTGTGCCTTTGTGCCTTTGTGGTGAATATCTGCTATGTGGCTTGGTGGTAAAGTCGGCCAAAATCGGCGCACTGAGGTGTGCCTTTTCAGGACAAACTTTACACAGGGCATTCTGAGTTCACTTCTCCGGAGCCCTGAAGGGGCGGCATAGAATAGCCTGGGG
>JAPYTY010000284.1 GCA_029942065.1 Acidobacteriota bacterium
CCCCAGATGATCACCGAGACCATCGAGGGAGTTACCCTGGTCAATGAGGGCCGCATCTTCACTCCATTCTGGAAGGATGGGGCGATGTTTCGACCCTCGACTTTCGGAGGGGCGAACTGGCCGCCCAGCTCCTACGATCCATCCACCCACCGTTTGCACATCTGTGCCAACGACCGCATCGCCTTCCTGCGAGGAGGCGAAGAGGTGGTTTTTCCTCCTCCACCGGGAGGGGGATTTACAGGCGGTCAGTTCGGGACCGCCGAGTACCAGCCTAAGCTGCGAGGAATTTTCGCGGTCATGGATCTCAGGACCAACCGGCTCATCTGGCAGCAGAAGTGGACGGAACTCTGCTACAGCGGCTCGGTGACCACCGCCAGCGGCCTTATTTTCGTGGGTAGAAGCGACGGACGATTCCTGGCGCTGGACGCCCGGAACGGCAGCTGGCTCTGGGAGTTCCAGACAGGAGCTGGAGTCAACGCTCCGGCCAGCATTTTCGAGCACGAAGGCCGGCAATACGTGACCGTTCTCTCCGCCGGAAATCTATTTGGCAGGGGTCCTAAAGGGGATAGCCTGTGGTTGTTTTCACTTGACGGCACCCTGGAACCGGTCGATCCCCCGGCTGCCGTGACCCCACGGCGGTAATGACCGATCGTATGTGGTGATCCTTTGAGAAAATAAGAAATCCTAAATCCGAAATCCCAAACCCGAATCAATCGTTTGGGAGTTCGGATTTCGTGCTTCGAATTTCTGATCTTTCTTAGCCAGGTGCTTTTCCCCAAACCACCAAATGCCAGTCACTCACCACCTCCACCGCAAAGTGAGCCAATCCGGACTGCTCCAGTTGAACCCCCACCTCCTCCTCCTGATAGGCGGCCAGAAGAGATCGGTAAAAATCATGGCGCAAGATCTTCGGCTCGTCCGCGGCATAAAGTTGAGTCAATTCCCTGGCCCTAGCCTCGCTCTCGGGACGCATCAAATCCATCACGAACACGGGTGCGGCCGGTCCGGCAAACTGTCCGATCGCGTCCCACAGCACCCGAGGGTCCTTCAGATGATGGAGAAGACTGTTGCTGATCACCACGTCGTATTCCGATCGGGGAAGTTCATGGGTAGGCAAGCGGCGTTCGATGAGCTCAATGCGTTGTTCGAGCCGGTTCCTGCGGATGCCCTGACGCCCGAATTGCAGCATTGCCCGGGAACCATCCACGCCATGGATCCGGCATCGGGAATAGCGCTCGGCAAAGCGGAAGGATATGTCGGCAGGTCCACAGCCCAGATCCAGAACGTACCCTTCGATCGAGTCGGAAGGAAAGCACTCCCCAAACGATTCAATAAAGCGGCCGTGAGGCTCCTCGAAATCCCCTTCCGCATAGGCCCGGGCCTGCTCCTCGCCCAGCATGAGTTCGTCTTCCGGTATCCGCTTCATTTTTATCCGAACCGATCTCTGTTCTCTATGAGAGAGGGATTTACTAGCCTGAATTATACGGGAATTAATGGATAATAGGGGTTGGCTGCTTGGCCCAAGCCGGTGGAGAATGGTACAGAGTATCGATATCATGGCTCTGAGCCGGCCCATTGAGGAAGCCTATTCATGACAGGCCCGGAAATCCTTCACTTACAAACTCCCGATCTCACCGAGGACCAGCAGGCCAACCTGCATTCGTGGGAAGAGTCCCTCTATCGCCATTGGGATCTGGGCAAAAATATTGTTCTTAACTGGTGCCCCAGAGAAAACGGGGTCGATGTAACCGTTGTCCCCAACTAATTGACGGTTACTTTCCTCATCAAACGTCAAATTTTACAAAATCAACAATTCTCTGAATCAGGCGAAGCTTTGGGGCACGATAGCCTATCGGAGGAATTCATCAAAAACCTCTTTGCAGGAACACGGCAGGTGGACCCGGCAACGCTGAACAAGATAGCTCAGGTGCTCGAGGTTGAACCCATCCGCATTCCTTTGCCCCACTCGATGGACAAGGGCAACCTATCACGGCACATCATCGACGATCTGATCCGGCGATACAGCATCAGTTACGAGGAAGGTCGCGCCGGCATCCTGTTCGACATCGTGGGATTTTCCCTGTTTACCCCTTTTGAACAGATCACCCAGCTCAATAGCCTGGCCTATTCCATCAATTCCGCTCATCGCCGAGCACTCCAGCAAAACATCGATGTCGATTTTGCCCATACCACCACAGGCGATGGCTTTTATGTCTGGAATCGGGAGCGCGGGATCCAGGCCAACACAAATCTGTATCACTTCATGCACCTGGCCCTGGCCGACAATGCCATCTCCAGACTCAAATCCCAGGCCAACACGGTGCCTTTGTTAAAAACAGCCTTTCTGGTGGGCAGCTACTACACCATGTTCCTGACCGAAGCGCTCCATCCCAGCCTCAGCAATCACATCGTAGGAGATGCCACCATCGAACTGGAACGGATCATCAACGGGGCTTTACCGGGCCAGATCCTGGTGGGCGATTTCGAGGCTCAAATCCCCCTGACCGATGGACCCGAAGCAGAGCTGATCGCCATCGATTCGATTCGCTTTATTGAACAATTGCAGGAAGGCTTATCCTCTCTTCGAGGGTTGGAACTCTCGGAAGAAAAGATTGAATCCATCAAATGCGATCTGACCGGTGAGCATGTACAGGGTGACAAGTACAACATCAAGATGCGCCAGATCGTCGACAAGCACGGTTTTAGCCGAAACGTCTTCAATGCCAAGATCAATCTCCATCGAAAAGAAGGGGACCCGATCTTCCTGGGTTTGCAGGAAAGGGATCTGGTCCGCTACGAAACAGGCAAGGCGTTGCTGAAAGGAAAAGCCGGAGGGTGATACCGTGCGATGGTCTTCGACCAGCGCGTTTCGCGTTTCAGATACCACGTTTTACGTTCCTAATTGGCACGTTTCTGCAGCCTGATGTAGGGGCGCACCGAGTGCGCTCTTCTTACCATCAAAGTCCTGGCTGCGGGCGCACTCAGTGCGCCCCTACATCAACACCCTTGACCCCGCTCCGAAGGAGCGCCAGAGTCTGGCTCAGGGCGTCTCGCCCTGCGACAGTCTTTTTGGTGTCTTTGTGCCTTGGTGGTTATTTCTTCTCTGTGTCTCTGTGTCTCTGTGGTGAAAATTCCGTGCCTTGTTTGGTGAAGTCAGCACGGTTCATCCTTGACCCTATCCGGGCACACGGATAGAATCGCTTCTCAAAGGAAGCCCTCAGCATAAGAACTTCAAAGGGTTTCCAACGGAAAAAGCTTCACACCCACAGGAGGTCTCAAAGTATGGCTTTCACACTGAACCTCAACGGTCGGAATCAATCCATTGAAGTGGAGCCCGAAACGCCCCTTCTCTGGGTGATCCGGGACACACTGAACCTGACCGGCACCAAATACGGCTGCGGCATCTCCCAGTGCGGTGCCTGTACGGTTCACGTCAACGGCCGGGCGGTTCGCTCCTGCGTGACCCCGGCCAGCACCGTCATCGGCAAGAAGATCACCACCATCGAAGGGTTGTCTCCCGAGAGTGCCCATCCGGTCCAGACGGCCTGGATCGAGGAGGACGTCCCGCAATGCGGCTACTGCCAGTCAGGACAGCTCATGGCTGCAGCCGCCTTCCTGGAAAAACATCCTTCTCCGACTGATGCCGATATTGAT
>JAPYTY010000285.1 GCA_029942065.1 Acidobacteriota bacterium
GAGTGTTGACTTCGCTGGCCAGTTCGATGAAACGCGCGTTGTAGTTGAGCATCTTCAGCTTCCAGGAAAGATACAGAGGGTCAATCGGAATGCAATGTCCTCCCAGTCCCGGACCGGGATAAAAGGGCATGAAGCCGAACGGTTTGGTGGCGGCGGCTTCGATCACTTCCCACACCGATACCCCCAGCTTGTCACACATGATGGTGACTTCGTTGACCAGTCCGATGTTGACGGCTCGAAAGGTATTCTCCAGAAGTTTCACCATTTCAGCCGTGGCCGCCGAGGAGACCGCGATGACCTCGTCGGTCGCCTGCTGGTAAAACAGCTGGGCCATTTCGGTACACTCAGGCGTCACTCCTCCCACGATCTTGGGGGTGTTCCTGGTATTGAAGGTCGGGTTGCCCGGATCCACCCGTTCCGGTGAGAAGGCCAGAAACAGGTCTTTTCCAAACTCGAGACCTTCCGTCTGAAATTCCCCCTTCAGGACTTCTTCGGTGGTGCCGGGATAAGTGGTGCTCTGAAGGACGATCAGCATCCCTTCGTGCAGATGCGTGCGGATGTTCTGAGCGGCATCCATGATAAAGCTGATGTCCGGATCCTTGGTTTGCCGCAGAGGGGTGGGCACGCAGATGATGACGCAGTCCAGCTGGGAAACCACTTTATAATCTGAATGGGCGCGAAAGTGTCCCGAGTCGATGACGCTTTGAAGGTCCTGGTCCGGAACATCCTGAACATGCGACTTGCCCCGGTTGAGTTGGCGGACCTTTTCGTCGTCGGTGTCGATGCCGTGGACCGTCAAACCCGAGCGGGAAAATTCGATGGCCATCGGCAAGCCGGCATAACCCAGACCCACCAGCCCGATTGCAACCTTGTGAGTGGTGATTTTCTCTCTTAAATCCATAACCCGCTCTTTCCTCCTGCCCTGATTTATCGCGACTAGACTTCGAGTTTCTGGTTCTGAAACCACTGGACCGTCCGGCCCAGGCCCTCGGCAAGTGAGGTTGCAGGCTCAAAGCCTATCAGCTCGCGAGCCAGGGAAATATCGGCCACCGAATGGCGAACTTCGGCAGGTCGAGCCGGGTGATAATCGGGCGTCAGTTTCCGACCGACGATTTCGCCCAGCACCTCGACCAGTTGATTCAACGTGCACTGTTGACCACAGGCCACGTTCAGGCTTTTCCCGTGAACGTCCGACCGGGCCGCCCTGAGGTTAGCTGCCACCACATCCTCCACGAAGATAAAGTCCCGGCTCTGCTCCCCGTCGCCGAAGATGATGGGATCTTTTCCCGCCAGTGCCCGGGTGATAAAGCGTGGGATGACCGCGGCATATTCCGACTTGGGATCCTGATTGGGTCCAAACACATTGAAGTAGCGCAGCCCCAGTGTGGGGAGCTGGTAGATGTCCGAGAAGACCCGGCCATAAACCTCTCCTATATATTTGGTGACGGCATAGGGCGACACCGGTTCGGGAGCCATTGCTTCATGCTTGGGAAGAACCTCGGAGTTTCCGTAAATGGCCGTACTGGTGGCAAAGATGACTTTTTTAACGCCCCCGTCCCTGGCGGCCAGCAGGACCTTGAGAGTCCCCTCCACGTTGACGCTGTTGCATTCCAGGGGATCTTCAACCGATTGTTGAACCGAGGTCAGGGCCGCCTGGTGATAGACGGTCGCGGCGCCCAGGCAGACCGCTTTGAGCTCCTCCAGCTGACGGATGTCCTGCCGGCAGACCTCACATTGATCGGGATACTGCTCAAGGAGTGGGGCCAGGTTCTCGCTCCGCCCGGTGGCGAAGTTGTCGACCACGCGAACGCGACGACCTTGCTCGACCAGCGCCCGGCAAAGGTGCGAGCCAATGAAACCCGCTCCTCCCGTGACCACATCAAATGAATTTCCCACCATTCCCTGTTTCTCCCGCGACGAATTATCTCATCCTTCTGGTCACAAAGACACAGAGAAGATGATTTTCCCTTTGTCTCATCTATCCAATCTCAGCCAACACAGGTAAGGCGCACGAACGTGCGCCCTTCTTTCAGTTGGCGTCGTCGTGTAGCGGCCGATCTGCGAGCGGCTCTCCGGAATCATTCCACGTTCCAGGTTCCCCGTTCCACGAGTCCGGAGTGTGGGAGGGTGCCGAATCCGGTCGGCACGTCCTTGCTGCGGGCGCACTCGGTGCGCCCCTACACTCACTTCTACGGCATCGCTCCGAAGGGGCGACCGTAGCCTGGCTCAGGGCGGCACGCCCTGGGACAGTCTGCTTGGTGTCTTTGTGCCTTTGTGGTGAAAAACCTTCTGTGCCTCTGTGAATTTCTCTCCCTGTCTTTGTGGTGGAAAGTAGAACTTTCCAGGGGCCTCTGCTAACATCCTGCCCTTCAGCCCATGTCCCTTGCGCAGTTTTTTCACTACCAAAACGGGCAGCTCCACTGCGAAGACGTTGCCCTCGCCACCCTTGCCAAGCAGGTGGGTACACCTTGCTATGTCTACAGCAAGAATGCCATCCGCGAGAACTTCCAATCTTTTCGCTCAGCCTTTGAGCGTGTCGATCCGCTCATCTGCTATGCCGTCAAGGCCAACTCGAATCTGAGTATCCTGCGTCTTCTCAAAGAGGAAGGAAGCGGCTTTGACGTGGTATCCGGAGGAGAGCTATTTCGGTTGATGAAGATAGGCGCCGATCCCAACCGTGTAATCTTCAGCGGAGTGGGAAAGACCGTGGACGAATTGAAGATGGCTCTGGAGATGTCGGTTTTGAGTTTGAATGTGGAGTCGGTCGAAGAACTGGAAACTCTGATATCTCTGTCCCGGGAAATGGGTGTGTTTCCGGACATCTCCCTGAGAGTCAATCCCGATGTGGAATCTCCTACTCATCCTTATATCTCCACCGGGCTGAGGGAACACAAGTTCGGCATTGATCTGGATCGGATCGAGCACATCACGGCGCTTTTAAAAGAAACTCAATCGGTTCGGCTCACCGGCCTGGGGTTTCATATCGGCTCACAAATTCTGGATGTGCAACCCTTCATGGATGCCTTCACGATTCTCCTGAAGGTGGCCGGCGAACTGGAGGCCGAAGGCTTTAAAATTGAGCATCTCGACCTGGGCGGGGGCATCGGCATCCCTTATCAGGATGAAGACGAGCCCGACTTGAGCGTTTACGCCGATTTGCTGGCGGAGCATCAAGGCGACCGTCGAATCCTCTTTGAACCGGGCCGCTATATCGTCGGCAACACCGGCGTTCTCGTGAGTACCGTCCTGTATCGGAAAGCCGCCAATGAGAAAACTTTTCTGATCGTGGACGGCGCCATGAACGATCTGATCCGGCCGTCCCTCTATCAGGCGTATCACGAGATCCGTCCGCTCCACCAAAAAAGTGAGGATTCGATGGTGGTGGACGTAGTGGGTCCGGTGTGTGAAACCGGAGACTTCTTTGCCCGTGATCGCCGCTTACCTCCTCTGGACCCGGGGGATCTGCTGGCCGTCATGAACGCGGGCGCCTATGGCTTCGTGGCCGCCTCCAACTACAACACCCGTCCCCGGGCTCCGGAGGTCTGGGTGGACCGGGACCACTTTGAGGTGATCCGGGAACGCGAGAGTCTGGAGGACTGCATTCGGGGGGAGGGGTAGGAGCGCTGGTCTGCGACCAGCGCGTTCCACGT
>JAPYTY010000286.1 GCA_029942065.1 Acidobacteriota bacterium
GAGTGAACCTTTTTGATGACGGCCTTGATGTCTTCCTTGGGCACCTGGTAGCTGGGATTGGAGTCATAGACGGAGATTTTGATCTGCCCGAAGCGCAGCGTCTCGTTGCCAAATCCCGGACTGATGAACAGGTTATCCATCCAATCCATCACCTCATCCAGGGGCCTATAAAGCGCCGGAAGCCGCAAAATGCAATTGACTCGAACCGTCAGTTCACCGGCTGCACTCAAGCGCTGATAGGCCTGGGCCCAGTTGTGGTTGTCCAGAACCGTGGACATATTGGTATTGGGATCGCCGATGGTGGTAATTCCATAGGGAAGGACCTGTTCGGAGGCGTACTGGGTGGTCCCGGCCAGAGTGTCGGTACTGTGTCGGACCAGCACGCTGTGGGGCTGCGAAGAGGCTCCCCGGCCTCGAAACACCCCGGTCGGCTCGCCGGAAGCGTCCTTGATGATCTCGCCCATCAAACGCTGGGTGGAGGGCTGGGGGGAACGGCGGGTTATGCCCGCCTGCTTCAAGGCCAGGCTATTGGCCGAGGAATTGGCCCCTGATCCTCCGAACTCCAGTAGTATCGGGTGGGTGGAGGAAAGAGGATCCAGATCCTTGCGGGTCGGATAGCGGCCTTCCTCCAGGGCATCCGGAGATCCCGGGCCCAGAAAAAACCAGACCAGTTCTCCTTCAGGCGTCACGGCGATCTTCTCCTTGACCACCTCCAGCATCTCCTTGATCGATGTGGAGGTGCGGAATCTCTGGGTCATTTCGTCTGCCACGAAACCCAGGCTGTGGGCATAGTGGGCATGGGGATCATTGAATCCCGGCAAAACCGTTTGTCCCCCCAGATCCACCATTTCCGTCTGCTGGCCGGCCAATCCCTGGACCTGGGCATTGGATCCCACGGCTACGAATTTTCCATCCTTGATGGCCACGGCTTCCGCAATGGAGAAATCCTCATCCACGGTGACGATTTTGCCATTGAAAAGGATGGTATCGGGATGCAGCACACCCAGATCGGCCCCACCGCAGCCTGCCAAAAGTCCAAGCAGGACAAGTCCCAGACTGCACGTCAGCCAGTTTCGGTTTGACCGATGATTCGATTTTTCTCTCATTGATCTTTTCCCCTTTTTTTGGGTTTTGCACTCAGCGCCACGGAAAGGGCTTCCAGACCAGGTCCTTAGGGTAAGGAACCACCTTCTCGCGAACGATTTTTTCGGGACTCAGATACTCGAAAAGACGGGCGGCATCTCGATACATCACCTGGTGCCCCTGCCGATTTCCATATCCGGGTTGCTTCTCACCCGGGCCTCCGGGTTTCCCGACCACGATCCTTCCCACCATCCCCAGATACTCGTGAGAAGGGGAGTAGTAGTCATAGGTCCCCTCCTGCTCAAAGGTGTATCGAAAGGTCCCACCACTGCCCCCGGCCCGTGAATCGAAAGGCTCGGCATTTTCCGGAATACGCAGTTCATGATTGTCGTTGGAAGGATGGTAGGCCTTGGCGCTACGAAATGAAATTCCCACCCACTCCACGGTCTGTTCCACTTCCACATACAGCCCGGCAGGATCGAAGTAGTAGATCCCTCCGTTGAAGCTGAACAGAGACATGATCCGGGGAACATCGGCGTCCCCGCCTTCGGGAGCCTCGGGAGGAACCGCCTCCTGAGCAAAGGCCCCGGCCGTGGCCACCGAAGTGCCGGCCAGGATCATGAATTTTCGCCGGTCAATTTTTGAAGACATCATGAACTCTCCTGATTAATGGCTAACGCAGGGGTTCGCCATCCGGGACGTCCAGCAGGGGAAAACGGGAGCGGCCCGGATCCCAGTAGCGGACCTCCTGGTTGGGATCCTGATTCTCATTGGTATAGACAAACTTCCCGTCGATCATGGTACGCAGGACCGGGACATCCTTGATCTCCATCGAGGGGACCGTCAGGATATCTCTTCCCAGGACCACCAGGTCGGCCAGCTTGCCCGGCTCGATGGAGCCCTTCACGTCCTCCTGAAAGGTCGAGTAGGCGGGTGTGATGGTGGCAGCCCGAATGGCCTCTTCCACCGTGATGGCCTCCTCCGGCAGAATGGGCTTGCCGGAGCGGCGCACCCGGTTAACGGCCTCAAAGATATGAAAAATGGGTCCCACCGGCTGCTGGTCTGAACTGATCATCAACCCCACGCCCCGGTCCAGATAGGTCCTCAGGGGCAGCGGCCCGTAGCGGTCTTCCGGCGGCTCAGCGTCATCCGGGTAGGCATACAGGGTTCCCGGCTGGGGATCCACCATCACTCCCCGCTTCACCATGATCTCGATGTTCGCTTCGCTGGGCTCACGGGCATGGGTGATCAGGTGGCGACCGGGGCCCTCAGGGTAATCATCGTAGGCCTCGTCGATGGCTTCCATGACCACATCGAAGGCCTCTCCGCCTCCCACGTGAATCATCGTCTGCCAGCCTGCCCGGTGGACGGCCTTGACCACCGCCTTGACGTCGTCATGCGGCAGTTTGAAATCGCCGCGCGAGGAATTGACCACCAACTTGACCTGGCGCATCATCACCCAATCGTTTCCAAAGCCTGGCTCGACGGGGATCGAGTCCAGATAGTTGAGATTCTCCTCCAGGGGAATCGTCAGAAAAGGCACTCGAGGTATCACGTTGGCTCGAATCGGGAGTCTGCCTTCGTTGGCCAATCTTTGATAGGAGCGCATCAAGGGGATATTGTCGTTGGTACTGGCCACGGCCGTATTGGGATCTCCCACGCTGGTAATCCCGTACTTGTGCATCTGTTCCGCCGCCCGTAGGATGTTGTCCGCTTGGACATCGGTCGGATAAAGCTGGATGCCCCGGCGCACCAGCGACTGGCCGGCCCACCCCAGGAACACTCCGTTGGGCTGTCCCCGGGAGTCCTTTACAATCTCTCCCTGCATACCCTGATCCCGAGGCTGCGGAGTCCTGCTGGTGATCCCCAGGTCGCGCAACAGCTTGGTGTTGACGATGGCATTACTTCCAGCCCCGCCCAGGGAAAGGAGAATAGGGCGGTCGGTCGAGACCTTGTCGAGATCATGGCGGTTGGGCCAGCGCTTCTCTTCATAGACGTTGGGGTTGGAAGCGCCCCGGTCAAACCACAGCAACTCTCCTTCCTCGAGCGTCTCCATCTTCTCCCTTAACACATCCAGCACCTCTTCGATGCTGGCGGCATTGCGGAATCGGGTCTCGATGGGATCCACTTTCTTACCCCAGGTCAGGGTCACGTGCCCGTGACCATCGTTAAGGCCGGGAAGAACGGTGTTTCCTCCCAGATCCACGATCTCCGTACTGGCACCGGCCATGGCCTGAATCTCGGCACTGCTGCCCACGGCCACGAACTTGCCGTCGGTAATCGCCACCGCTTCGGCAATGCTGAAATCGGAATCCACCGTGACCACTTTTCCATTGACCAGAATCATGTCGGGTGCAATGGCATCGGGTATCGCGCCCCCGCAGGAGAGGGCCAAAAGACCCAGAGTAAAAACCAAACAGGAAAATAAAGTCCTTGGATATTTCATAAAATCACTCCCAATGAAAAGATATTGTCGCCCGGCTACACCGTCCGGACCCAAACTCCAGGGTTTAAAGCAGGTTATGCAGACCCTATGC
>JAPYTY010000287.1 GCA_029942065.1 Acidobacteriota bacterium
GGCACGCCTTCGCCGTTGTCATACCTGGCACCCAGGTTGTTCTGGGCATGACCGTGTGCTTTGTCGGCTAGCGTCCGGAACCACCGGGCAGCCTCCTGGTAGTCCTGAGCGACACCCTCTCCAGAGGCATACATGACGCCCAGGCTGAACTGAGCGGTGGTGTGTCCTTGCTCGGCCGCCGCCCGGTACCAGCGGACAGCCTCGTGGTAGTTCTGCATGACGCTCAGGCCTCGGTCATACATGACGCCCAGTGTGTACTGGGCCAAAGGGTCTCCCTGCATGGCATTTTCAAGTATCTGGTTATCGACAGGGGATACCTCGTCGGTGTTCCCGGAATCCGGAGGCTCGGAGCCATTCTGAGAATAGGCAGACAGAGTGAATATTCCCAGGATCAATGCGGCTGCGGTCATGGGCAGGGGACTCTTTCTAGTCAACACAACTCCTCCGTTTCAAGAGTTCCAATGGTTCTGAAATTCATGATTCCTATCATAATCGATTCCCGGATTAGCTGCCTCCCCCTGGCCCGGAGGATGCATAGGTTCTTGTCACGAAGCGCCGAACGAGCGCAACACAGTCAGGCCGAGTGAGTACTTCGTTCCTCAGATGAAGGAAGCGGCGATGCCGTAGAGAATTTATGCATCCTCCGGGCTAAAGGTTGACTCGGTCTCGTCCGATACAAGTAGTTGGGAGGAGATTTCGCGAACTGGGTCGAGGTGTCGGAACTTTGCCTGGTCGTTACAAGCGAAATCCACAACTGTTTGGCTACGTTAGTGCTGCTTTTCGTCCTTTTGGCCGTGTATCTGGTCCTCGGTGTCTCGATCTGCGCTTATGTCCTGGGGCGGAGTTTGAAAAATCGGCCGGCCCTGTCGCCTCGGTTGTAGGCTGTCAACGATTGTTGACGCGTCCGGTGTTTTGCGCCTTTGGGCGGCTGCGATCAGGCGTATAATATGAAAATCAAGCACATTTTTTTTGAAAAAGAATGATGACGGTATGAAAAGGCTCACACTGCGGGCAGTTTTTGGATCCGATCTTCGGTCGGTGCTCTGTGGCCTGGTGCTTCTGCCAAGCATGGTCGGCACGCTTTCTGCCCAGGACCCGGTTGCCTTTGACCCGGACGAGTTGACCGCGGTTGAGGACCTCTCCGAGTCCCTGGCCAACGATCTGCTGGATTTTTCCATCGCGGTGCGGGATCGGGATTCCGTGGCCGTCAGCCGTTATTTCGCCGATCGGGTGACGGCCCGAACCTTTCAGCGAGTATCCTTTAGTTCCAACGAGTCGGTGAAATGGATCGAGAAAGTTTCCGTCGACTTTTCCGACTTGCCGCCCGTTTTGGTCAGCCGTGAAGAACTGGTCGAGGACTGGTTTGAGTTTTTTGAGGACTTTTCAGAGATCGAGGATGCTCGCTTCAAGGTGGAGGATGCCGCCTTTGTACCGGGAACTGCCGTGGACCGGGCCGACAGTCAATTCAGGTTCTTTATCGTCGGTCGGGATCCGAGCGGAAAGCGCTCCTGGCTCAAGGGCGCCGGGCAGCTCCATGCCGGCCGTGAGGGGGAGGGGAACTGGGAGATTTCCCTTCTGGTGTTCGATCATCTGGAAATGTCCCGAGCCCAGGTCGACCTGTTTTCCGAGATTGGTCTCCCGGCCGGGGTATCGGTCTCCCTTCCAGCCTATGGGTCTCCCGGGAGTGATGATTTTGTCTACCACGGTGCGGCGGCGGGGGACATTGATGGGGACGGGTTCATCGATATCGTTGCCACCGGGATCTCCAACAACCATGTCTATTTTAACCGGGGTGACGGGACTTTCCGGGATGTTGCCTGGGAGGTGGGCTTGCCGGCCACTCCGCATGATGGGACGGCGCCGCTTCTGGTGGACTACGACAACGATGGCGATCTGGATGTCTTTTTCTCGGCGGTGGGAACCCAGATGCTTTTTCGCAATGAGTTGATTGAAAAGGGAAGGCTTTCTTTTCTGGATGTTTCCTTCGAGTCGGGGGTATCGGTCACGGCCCTGGGATTCGGTGCAACAGCCGGGGATGTGAATGGGGATGGATGGCCCGACCTTTTTGTCGCCTCATACAACCGGTACGGACGGGTCATGCCCAACTCCTGGCATCGGGCCACCAACGGTACCGCCAATCTGCTGTTTATCAACCAGAAGGACGGCACCTTCAAGGAGTCTGCCCGTGCCTGGGGAGTCCGAGACGAGCGCTGGAGTTACGCTTCCCAGCTGGTGGATATAAACGGCGATGGGAGGCAGGACCTGTACATCGCCAATGACTTTGGCGAGAACGCTCTTTACATGAACCGTGGCGATCGTTTCCAGGATCAGGCCGCCCGCTTTGGGGTCCTCGATCCCGGCAACGGCATGGGGGTTTCCTTTGGCGACTACAACAACGACGGCCGGCTGGATCTGTACGTCACCAATATGTCCTCGACCGCGGGCAACCGGATCCTGGGCCGACTGTTCCCGGAAACGGATTCCGAAGGGGGCCTACTTTACAAGCTGGCGGCGGGCAATAGCCTTTTGGAGGGGCAGGCCGACGGTGCGTTCGTGGATGTCACCGAGAGCCGGGGTCCTTTTGAGGCCGGCTGGGCCTGGGGAGGCATTTTCATCGATTTTGACAACGATGGGTGGGAGGATCTCTATGCCCCCAACGGCTTTCTCAGCGGCCAGTCGATGAAGGACACCTGAAGCCTTTTCTGGCGCCACGTGGTGGCGTCCACCGTGGGGGATGCTCAGGCCGGTAATCAGGAGTACCAGAATGATCACATGCGGCTGTTGTTCAATGAGGGGTTCTCCTTCAGCGGATACGAGCGCGATCATCTCTATCTCAATCTTGAAGGCAAGCGGTTCACCGACATTTCCGGCGTCTCGGGAATCGATTCGCTGTCAGACGGCCGGGCGGCGCTGGCGGCTGATTTTGACAATGACGGCGACCTGGATGTTTTTCTGACCACCATCCAGAACCAGGGGCATCTGCTTTTTCGCAACAACGTGGGCCAGAGCAATCACTTTATTCGCCTGGCCGTGGAGGGAAGAGCCAGCGGCAGGGATGCTTTCGGGACCGTGGTGCGGCTCAAAACCGCCGATCAGGGAATACTCACCGCCGTCAAATCGGGGGGGAGTGGATTCCTGGCCCAGCATGACCCTCGTCTGCTCTTCGGCCTGGGCCAGGCGGAGCGTGCCGAGTGGATCGAGATCAGCTGGCCCTCGGGTCGAGTCCAGCGCCTGGGCCCCATCGAAGCGGGAACCTCCTTGCGGGTCGTGGAAGGGAATGACGAGCCTCAAGTCGTTCCGGAGCAACGGACCCGGCTGGTTGATCCCCTCACTCCTGAGCAGGCGCTCTGGCAGCAGTTGAAGATCACCCGGGGCGGCCGGCTGCCCGGCTTGAATTTGCGGACCTTCGGAGGGGAGGCGGCCCCGTTGAAGACGGGGGTTTCTTATTTTCTCAACCTGTGGGCCACCTGGTGCCTTCCCTGTCGGGAGGAGATGCCGGAACTCCAGAGCCTTTATGAGGACTTCCAGCAAAAAGGAATTGAACTGGTCGGCCTGAGCATCGATCTGGATGTGGAGCCGGCCTATGT
>JAPYTY010000288.1 GCA_029942065.1 Acidobacteriota bacterium
ATGCGGCCTATATTAAGTTTGATGGACTAGTGAAGCAGGCTCAACAGATCGTGAACAATTTAGAGGGTATCGGGAATGAGGCAAAGGCACTTGGGTTCTCGAGTCTTGCTGGGACTCAAGGTATGTTAGCCCAGGCCAATCAGATACCGAACATTACAACCTCTTTCGGCCAGATGGGTAAGGAGTTGGAGGAATTCGGTATTATTTGGCCAGAATTTCTACCTTCCAAAGACGAAATTAAACCTGGAAGAGTAGAGTAGTAGTAGTTGCCCACTCCTGATGGAACAGCATTCCTGAAGGAGTCGGTTGTTGTGAGTGATAAGGGGATGACCTGGAAGTTCTCCTGCTAGATCAGGGGTATCCCCTTATCCAGGCAAACGCTGGTTTCTAGTACCACCCTGCTACCCCTTCATGGTTAGGCCGAATCGAGGGTGGAGTTGCACACCCTCACTTTTCACTCCTGCTCGTCATCCTAGATGTCGTTGGGGATAAAAGGTAATAGGTTTGGCCTCTGTCTCTTACCGACTGAACATATAATTCCACTTCAACGCGAGTTGCCGATCTCGGACCTCCTCCAGACCTAAAAGATCACGGCGTAGATCATTGTATACCAGGTAAAGATCGCTTCCGGAACGGTAGATGAAGTGAAAGCGGATGCTGCTGTTGAGTTCGTGCAGCTCGGAATTGTATTGCAAAAGTGTGCGCAGAGTCATTTGAGGTGACAACGAATAGTCCAGCCGCAAGGTTCCCAGATTGACCTTGAAGTCGCCCCAAGGCAGTTCCACATCATTGCGCCGGTAACGCAGTTCCGCCGACAGTCGACTGGTAGCCCGGATGCCCAGGGTGGTGTCGATATCCTTGCGGAATCCGTCGAAGAAGGTTTGCGGAGAATATCGAAACTTGGTGTAGAGCCACCGAGAGGGATCGCTGTCGTATTGAAACACCCATTCCCCGAAGGTGTAGGTCCCCGGGGGGATGATCAGGTCCCGTCTGATCGCGAAAGGATTGTCCAGAACCTCCAGATGGCTGTTGTAGAAAACGTTAATGTAGGACCCGTCCTCCAAACGGAACCCGACCATGTGGTGCACCCTGCGGGTCACCAGCCGGTTGTTCTGATCAGTGGTATAGGTGATGTTGATCATCGGTTCCATCACCCGTATGTAGAATCGCTCAGGCCGGGGATTGTATTCTATGTGCACCTGCTTGGTCCGAATCCCTGTTCGAGGCACAAATCCTACTTCCGCGTTGAATCGGTCCTGAATGTCCAGATAGGAGGCATGCACATTCCAACTGGAGTCGCGGTAGGCGGCCCGGCCGTGAAACGCCAAATCTGAATCGGTGATCTCAGGGCTTGATGTCTTGGCCAGAAATCCATTCACGGTAAGGTTGTTGGAGACCACAAACGTTGTATCCAGAGCCATGGTTCGGTTGTAGTCAGCACCGTCCAGCTCCTGTTTATCAATAAAGATTCCACCGACCTTGGAGCGTGACAGGATCTCCCGGCTATACCGAGCCACTAGAAAATTATCCCCGTTTTGCTCGAAGGCATCCTTGGTCTGGATGTTCATCAAGGCGATGTTGTGTCGATTGACCCTTCCCGACAAGCGGGCTCCTGCCAGGATAGGGATAGGCTGACCCGTGGAGGACAGGCCGATGCGGCGGCTGAAGAAGAGCTGGGCCTCCTGGCGGCGGGTTCCCACGTTGAATTGCCCCGCATTCTCCAAAAAGAAATCTCTTTTCTCCGGGAAAAAAAGGCTGAATCGTGTGAGGTTGACTTGTTGCTCGTCCACCTCCACTTGCGCAAAGTCGGTATTGACGGTGAGATCCAGATTCAGCGCCGAGGTGACGCCGTACTTGATGTCCAGGCCCACATCCGATGGCAGCGAAGTATTCTTATCCTCGCCCACACGCTGATAGCGAGCGCTTCCCAGCATGAAGGGCGTGATCCGCAAATCCATCCCCTGGTTCAGGGAACGTAACCCGGTCACCGTCCCGGCCAGACTCACCCGGGTGAGGCTGCGACCCTTGGGGATCGGTGCCCAGAACACCTGCTCGTTCTTGCGCCGAATGTTGCGCATGAAGTTGATGCCCCAGGACTGCACCTCCTCCTGCCGGAAACGAATGGTGGTGAGGGGAATCACAATCTCAGCGGTCCAGCCTTCCTTACTGCGCCGGGTCACCACTGTCCACACCCCGTCCCAGTCACGATTCACGTTGGAAGTGGTTCCTCGGGTGAAACCCTCTCCTTCTTCGAAGATCTGTTGTTCCAGCCGGGCTCCAAGGGGATTGGTCACGAACATATAGCCGGAACGATAGTCGTTGAAGGTGTCGATAATGATCTGGAAATTATCTTCCTCCAGCAGCCGGGCGGAATCGTGCCGCATCTCGGTGGCAATGATTCCACCCGGTTCCGATTCAAAAGCTCGCAGGCCGAAATAGAGATTGTTCGAGTCGTAGAGGATCAGGACTTCCGTCCGTTCCGTGGCCGGGGCACCTTCCTGCGGCTCCTGTTGGGTGAACTGATCGATGCGACCGGCGGAACCCCAGACCTCATCCTCCAGTGAGCCATCGATCTGGGGCCCCTCCTCAATCCCCTGGGCGGCTACCGTGTAGAGCTCGCGATTGCTGGGATCCTGGGACTGAAGTGAGGTAGAGGCGGTCACTGCCAGGACGACAATGAGCGATGAAAAGAGCAGCTGTCCCGTGGCTACCGACCTCTTATTCTTGTTCTCTCTCACAATTTTCTTCCTGATGGTCTCCAACTCATCCGCTTATTTATAGCAGGAACCGTGCCACTGGATGAAGGCCTTGAACCGACATTCCTCCTATTTTAGCTTCGGAAATGATTCCTCAAGCCAACTGGTAAAAAAAAACACTGGAATGTGAGTCCTGAAACCCCCACCAACACAGGGTCGGATTTGCGGATTTTAGTGGTAAGAAAGGTGATGTTTTTTGACCTGACACACAACAAAACCGACTCGCTAGGAGTCCCGTTTCCTCGGAGGTGGGTAGCAATAGAGGCACGTGTGTGACCGATGAGCAACTTTCACACACAGGCCTAATCATAGTAGAAGAAGCAGTGGTGAAGGGATAAACTGATCCAAAGCCCTGATGGCTGTTCTGGGATTTCCCGGTCTGGACTCATCAGGAACCAAACGAGAGGGAATCAATGCTGAAACACACTTGGCCTTTAGTGATTTTGTTGGCATCTCTCATTGCAACCTTTCCGGCAGCAGGCTTGCCCTTGGCGGCTCAGCAGGAAGAGCCACAACGAGTGAGTCTTCAAACACGGCGACCTCAGCCGCAACGACCGCCACAGCGCCCGCCGCAACGACCGCCACAGCGCCCACCGCAGCAACAGCAGGAAGAGCAGCAACGGCAGGAGGAGCAACGACGGCAGGAGCAGCAACGGCAGGAAGAAGCACGGCGCGAAGCAGCGCAAAAGGCAGCAGAAGAGCAGCAACAACGCCAGGCGGACGATCAGCGACAACGGCAGGAAGACGAGCGACGACGCTAGGAGGAGCAACAGGAGCAGCAACCACCACAACGACCGCAGCCACAGCGTCCGCC
>JAPYTY010000289.1 GCA_029942065.1 Acidobacteriota bacterium
ACCCAGATCAGATCGTTAGCCTCGTCGATGCTGATGGAATAGGCGCCGTTGTGGGGAGTCGGGGCATCGAAAACGGTCATCTCCGCGGTATGCTGATCGATCTTCATCAGCTTTCCCGCCCCCCACAGAGCCACCCACACATTGCCTTCCCGATCGGTGTCCATCCGGCGCGGATAGGCGATGCCCTCCACCGGAACCTCGAACTCCTCCACCTCGCCGGTTTCGGGATCGACTCGGGCCATCAGGTCGGTCCTTTGCAGTGCGAACCAGACCCTTCCGTCGCCGGCTACCGTGATCCCGTACCCTCCGGGGTTTTTCTGGGTTCGGGTCCAGGTGGGCGTGTCAAAGTTGCTCCACTCTCCGCTGGCCGGATCGAGCCTCCTGACAGAACCGGGTCCCGTCAACCAGATGGTCCCATCCTGGTGGAGCGCGATGCTGTTGCCGTTGGCTCCCCCGCGGATGGAATCGGGAAAATCCCAGGAGGTCCATCGGGCGGCCTTAATGTCGTAGCTCAACCATCGGGACTCGGCGGCTTCGGCCAGCCAGATCACGCCCTCCTTGGTGATCTGGGGATTGCCCGGGCGTGCCTGCTCCGCGCTGGTCAGCGGAGGACTGATTTCACTGTGCTCGAGCGTCTCCGGATCAAAGCGGCTCACCTTGCCGCCGTCGCGCTGGTTGGCCCAGGCGATCCCGTCGGGGTCGACCGCAACATCGTGGGTATCCGCCAACACCTTCTCCAGTTCATGTTGCACCACCCGGTAATGTCTGGCCTCGCCGTGCATCAGGGTCCGGGGAAACCGGCTGTTCTCATCCGGTACCGGCAGGGGCTGGAAGTGAGTTGCCACATAATCCGTCAGCAGGCCCGCTTCCTGGTCGGTCAGATCACGAAGCCCGCCTTCCCGGATGTAGGCCCGCATCTCATCGATGGTGGTCTCCCAGGCCTCGCGGCTGCGTCCAGTTCGGAACACCCGAGCGATGCTATGACAGGAAACGCAGCGAGTGGTGACGATCTCTCTGCCGGCATCCTCCGGGAGGGCCTCGGCTATAAATTGCTCTTCCGGCAGCCTCCGGGGCCATGCCGCCGGCAGCATGGCTGCCTGCGGATCGGTCAACGACACATCCAGCTGTGCAGTCCCTCCGTCCGTCACCTCCACTGGGGATGACCAGTCACTTTGAAACCCGTCGCCGACCCCCTGCAGGATGTAGTCTCCGGCCGGGAGCTGGCCGGCCGTGAAACGCCCCTGCTCCTGACTGATGACCATGAAGGTGAGTCGACGCCCTGCATTCTTCAATTTAACAAAGGCACCGGCCACGGGTTGCCCGGACGAATCCCTGACCACCCCCTCCACCACGCCGCTGAAGCCCTCGCTGCTATCCGCTGAACTCACCGAGCAGCCGTAGCTTAGCAGGACCGCTGTGATGAGACCGATTGCCGTTGCTCTGAACATCATTTTTTGTCTCCTCCCCTTGGGTCCCGACAGGCAGGTTCCTGTTTGGACCGATCTACCTCGTTACTGGCCTCCACAATTAAGAGGGAAAGTTGGAGCCCCGACCCCCTTGGCCCATTTCTGAAGGATCCTTTCACGGTTGTTGATTGGCTTGACCATGGCAGTGGATTCTCTAGTTGTTCACACTCCCGATGAAATGGACCATCAAATCGGTGACCTCCTGAGGATACTCCCGATAGGGAGCGTGGCCGCACTGGTTGAGCAATTGGATTTGCGCCGGATTGGCCGACGGGCTGATCAGATTGAAAAAATCCACTCCCATGTCGTAGGTCGCCGAACGATCATTGTATCCCCAGATGATGTTGCTGGGTGTTTCCAGCCGATCTGCCTGCAGCACCTCCAGTGTCTCATCCTTGGTCTTGTACAACCACCAACCGGTACCGGAACTCCTGGCCAGAGCGGGCTGAGCTCTTACCTTTTCAGGATTGAACTCGACGAAGCGCTTCCTGAGTGTCTCCAGTTTTTCTTTCGCTTCCCGTATTTTAGGGTTCAAGGCGACCGCCAGCTGAACCTCCACATATTCGTCGGTGATGAAATCCTTCTGAATCACATTGCGGCCGGCCAGGAGTTCCTGGCGAATGGAGTCTTTGGTGGGAGGAGGACCCACCGGGCGCAGATTGGGTACCGAGGGGGCGGGATCGCCGGGTGCCAGAGTATTGCTGTCGAACAGGGCCAGGGTCTGTGCGCCGATTCCGGAGAGCCGCTCACAGCGCGGCCGCTACAAGAGCACGCCACCTGGCCGAAGGATCGAGTTCTTCCAACCTGGTGTAGGGGGCGCACTGCGTGCGTCCGTCTTGACCGGAAACGGGACGGCTAAATCCTTGAAAAAAATGGTGGGCCCCAGGCGTAGATGCCCCGCACGCACCTACTGCTTATCAAAAACCTCTACCCTGCTAAAGGGCCTCCCCTCCGCATTGGTCCCCATCGTCTTGAAGGTCAGGGTCTTTCCATCCGGAGAGACGGAGCGCATGAAAACCGTGATCAACTTCCCGTTTTTCATGGACATTCCCTCCAAATTATAGGCGTCAAAGCGTCTGTCCATCGTGGCATCCGTGCTGGAAGCAGAATCTCCTCTGGGGTGCTCGTTGCCGTCGAAAACGAGCATGAGCTCCCTGTGGGACGACTTCCCATTTGCATCAACCAGATCGCGGGTATTCTTGTAGGTATCCTTGCCCGCAGACTCATACTGGTGCACCAGACTCTGCGGCGGCGGACCCGGGTCGTATATCGACTTGGACAGGTTGAGCTTCCAGGTACCGACCAATGGATCGCTCTGCGCCCGGACACTGCCGGCCAGGGCCAGGATCGCCACGGCCGTGATTCCAATGAACTTTTTCATGGGCTGCTCCTTTGTTTGGTAAAGCGTGGCGATTCGAATGCAATTTTTCCACCCATTTTCTTCACCTGCCCTTTAGTAGAGCCGGTGCGGCCCAGTCGGGTGTCCTCGCCCTTGTACGCCACGCCCATCCCACCGCCGCCCAGTTTCTCTGTGATCTTGTAGCGGGAGATGGTTTGGTTGTTCATTTTCAGCTGCTCAGCCTGGTGTAATAGGTTAGGCGCTCGGATCGGACTCCTTCCGGACCCGCCTTGATCAGACCGCTGCCACTGAGTTCAGTGCCGGGAATCGCCCACCAGCACCACGCCGTCAGCCCATCTTCCTCCTCATGGGTCACCACCTCGGAAAGCTCCATGAATGGAGCTTCCGACTCCGTCCCCCTGAGTGTAGAGACAATTTTCTTCAGCTGGCTCATGTAGGTGGCGAATCCCTGTTTCGTGATCTGGCCCTCATTGGGGTCGTCGAATACGTAATCGCTGCTGACCGAACCGAGGATGATCTCCGGGTCACCTTTCGTCCACCCGTCGGCATATTCGCTTAGATGATCTTTTGCACTCATGTTCCCTCCTAATGGATGTTCCGGTTTTGATGCTCTCCCCTTGGTGTGTCCCTTAAAGTGCCTTAAAGATGATACGGCTAGAGGGGGTGCCAAGGCAACTGACCTTGCCCCCTAAAACGAGTCCAGGTTGAATGTTAGGATTTTCGATT